>JAYUDU010000059.1:0-2545 GCA_043739605.1 Acidimicrobiales bacterium
GCGGCATCGTCGGCGCGCAGCACGACTGCCCGCAGCGCGACGCCAGCCGATGCCTTGACCACCAGCGGGCCGAGCTCTGGCGAACCGAACCGGGGGAGCACCACGACCATGCCGGCCGCAGCCGCGGTCCGGATGCACATGCCGACGTTGGCCGGGTTCGTGAGCGCATCGAGGACGAGCACGTCACTGCGTGCCGGAGGCTCAAGCGCCGCCTGCTCGTCCAAGAAGGCGCCAAGCCCAAGCTGGCCGGGTGCAACGATGTCGGCGACCACTCCTTGGTCTTGGCGGCCGTTGCGTGACAGCCGCGTCACCCGCAGCGCGTCTGCCCGCTCGACGCGCACCCCGCGGCGGAGGGCGCAGGCCAGCAGTTGGTCGACGGCGTCGCCGCGTGCGCCATGAGCGAGCACCACCTTGTCGATGGTGGCGCGCTCGTCGAGCAGGGCCTCGAGGACCGGGTTGCGGCCGTACACGGTGATGAAGCGGTCGCGGGGAGCTGCGCTGAGGCCGGTGCCGTCGCCGCCGGCTGCCCGCCGGTCGGTGCTGCGGCTCATGCGAGCTCGCCGCCGGCGCCAACCTCGCGCAGCAGATCGAGCAGCGGCCCGCGCAGGTCGGGCCGGGCGGCGACGATGGTCACCTCGGCGTCGAGATCGTTTGGAGATACCTCGGCTTCGAGTGCGCCGAGCCAAGCGCCGGCCTCCATGGCGATGAGGCCGGCTGCGGCGACGTCCCAGCGATGCGGGCCGCGCTCGAAGTAGGCATCGAGGCGGCCGGCAGCGAGCCAGCACAGATCGAGGGCGCACGATCCCGAGCGCCGCAGATCGCGTACCCGAGGCAGTACCGCTCCCGCGATCCCACCCTGGACCATGCGACGCTCGATCCCATACCCGAAGCCGGTTCCCACGAGCGCTTCGCCCAACGGAGGTCCCTCTGCCCTGACGGCGAGAGGGGTCGCGGCGAGGTCTGGACGATCGGGACAGCTGACCTCGGCGCCGCCGCCTTGCGTCGCGGTGAAGCGCTCACCGCTGACGGCGTCGTGTACGCAGCCGGCCACGACGACTCCGTCCACCTCGGCTGCGACCGACGTGCAGAACGCCGGATATCCGAACACGAAGTTGGTGGTGCCATCGATGGGGTCGACGATCCAACGCACGCCGCTTGTGCCCGGATCCGCAGCGCCCTCCTCGCCGAGGAAGCCATCGTTTGGACGGACAGCAAGGATGCGACGAACGATCATCGCCTCGACGGCCCGATCTGTTGCTGTGACCAGGTCCGTGGAGCTGCTCTTGGCGTCGATCGTGCCCCGACCCTCGCTCAGCGCGGTCCGGATCATCCGCACCGCCTCGTCTGCGACGTCGATGGCGAGGTCCAGCAGCGCACAGGGGCTCGGTCGCGTCGCGGAGGGGTCGCTCACGGCCGCCGACCCTAACTGCCGGTGCCCCAGGCGCGACCCTGACAGCGCGGGCGGGTCGGACAGGCGAGCTGCGACCAACTCGTACCGGATCGTCGAGCCATCCTCGAGACTGAGCCAGTCCAGCAATGAGATCGGCATCGCCTCGACGCGCGCGTTCCATCGTGCGCTCGGGTCAGCCGGGACGGGGCTCCTTGGGGAGACCGAGGATCATCTCGCCGAGGATGTTGCGCTGCACCTCGCTGGTGCCGCCGCCCATCTTCGCTCCGGGAGAGCCGAGGAAACCGAGGGTGCCGGGGCCGTCCATCAGCGTCGCCGCCATGCCGGCGCGGTTCACGCGATCCGTCGCGATGTCGACGCTCAGCTCCGTCATTGCCAGCTTCAACACCGACGACGCCACCGATGCCGTCGGGCCTTGACGGGACCCGAGCGCCAGCAGCACGCGAGCCTTGACGTATGCCCGGACCAGCTTCTCCCGAGCGATCGGGTGCAGGGTGCCCAACGCCGCCTCGCGTCGGGCCTCGGCGAGCAGGCCATCGACCCGGCGCCGCAAGCCAATGGTGCCGGCGCCGATGTGGCCCCGCTCGTTGGTGAGCGTCGCCATGGCGACGTGCCAGCCCTGGCCTTCGGCACCGACGAGCTGCCGTGCCGGGATGCGCACGTCCGTCAGGAACACCTCGTCGAACTCGGCGCCGCCGGTCATCTGACGTAGCGGACGGCACTCGATGCCCGGGGACGTCATGTCGACCACGAAGAACGAGATCCCCTTGTGCTTGGGGGCGTTCTGGTCGGTCCGTGCCATGAGGATGCCCCAGTCGCTGGCTCGCCCGCCGGAGGTCCACACCTTCTGGCCGTTCACGAGGTACTCGTCGCCGTCACGCTCTGCCTTCGTCGTCAGCGAAGCGAGGTCGGAGCCGGCCCCAGGCTCGGAGAACAGCTGGCACCACACGCGCTCGCCGCGCGCCGTCGGCGGAAGGTGCTCTGCTTGCAGCCCTGGGGTGCCGAACGCCATGAGGGCACCGGCCGTGAGCACGAGGCCGACCATGTTCAGCACCGCGGGCACCTGTGCCTCCGCGCACACTCTCGTCCATGCCTGCGCATGCTCGACGCCCAGCCCCCGACCGCCCAGGTCGGTGG
>JAYUDU010000060.1:0-2534 GCA_043739605.1 Acidimicrobiales bacterium
GAGCTGCAAGCGTTGCCGAAGCACACCGCGACCCTTCCGATCTCGTGCGTCGAGGGCTGGAGCGCCAGCGCCACGTGGAGCGGCGTGGTCGTCCGCGACCTGGTTGCCATGGCCGGCGGCGCGAAGGGCCGGCGGGTGCGAATCGACTCCCTCGAGAAGAGCGGTGCCTACGCCTCGTCGATCCTGGAGACCGCCCACGCCGGCGACCGCGACACCCTCCTCGCCACCCACGTCAACGGCGAGGAGTTGCACCCCGAGCACGGCTGGCCCCTGCGACTGATGGCCCCCAACCGTCCCGGCGTCTTGCAGACCAAGTGGGTCACCCGGATCGAGGTGCTGTGATGGACGCCCCCGTCGCTCACGAGCGCGACCGCTTCGACGTCGCGGCGCGCTGGATCGGGCTCGCCATCGGCGTGCCGGTCCTGCTGATCGGGTTGAGGGGAGCATGGGTGCACCGCATCGACACCCGCCCGTACCTCGGCTCGCGGGAGCTCGTCAGGTTCTGGCTCGGCGGTGCGTTGCTGCACGACCTCCTCGTCGTGCCGGTCGTCATCGCGATCGGCCTCGCGGTCCGCGCAGTCGTGCCGGCCGCCGTCCGCCGCTTCGTGCAGGCAGGCATCCTCGTCAGCGTCGGGCTTGTCGTCGTGTCGTATCCGAGCGTCCGCGGTTTCGGTCGCATCAGCGACAACCCGTCGCTCCTGCCTCGGAACTACAGCATGGGCCTCATCGTCGCCCTCGCCTGGACCTGGGTCGTCGTCGCCGGGCTGGCCATCGTCGCAAACGTCCGAGGCCGCCGGACCCAACCCGGCTGAGCGTCAACCGAAGATCGAGGCTGCGGTGATCGCCAGGACGCCGTCGGCGTGCGTGACCTCGTCCCGCGCCGCGATGGCGATCGTCGGATCGTCACTCAGCCGCGGCACCACGGAGGCCTTGGCTCGAAGCTGACGCGCCAGGCGAGCACCATCGGCTGTCTTCGCCCACTTCGCCTCACCGAGCAGCACCGCGCGGCCGCTGCGCCCGGCGAGGCCGACGGCATCGATCTCGACGGGGTCGCCTGACCGGTTCCACCACGGGCCGATGGAGGTGATCTCGCCGAGCTGGCCATCGGTGGCGAGCCTGCGGAGGTGGTCGCGGAACGCTTCCTCGAAGCGTGGTCCCATGTGGTTGTCGAGCTCGCCGACGAGCGCGTTCGCGACCTGACGACCCATGCCGCGGTCGATGTCGTCGGTGTACCTGGCCAGCAGGCCAAGCCAGAACGACAAAAAGCCGTCGGCGATGCGGTACAGGGAGCGGCCGCCGCGCTGGCGGGGGTCGTCGGTGACGGGGGCGATGCGCTCGACCAGACGCAGCTGCACGAGGTCGTCGAGGACGTCGGCCGTCCGGCGTTCGCTCTGGACGGCGTCGACGATCTCGCTGTGCCGGGTGCGGCCTGCTGCGAGTGCGTACAGCACCTGCTTGGTCATGCCGCCGGCAGAGCCTTCGGTCGCGAGGATCAGTTCGCCCTCGGTTCGCAGCAGCCCGCCGGGCCTGCAGGCGAGGCGTTCGAGGTTGTCGACGATCGGCGCCGACTGGTCCCACCACGAGAGGTACAGCGGGATGCCACCGACCAAACCCCAGACCCGAGCAATGTCCGCAGGTGAGAGGTCGGGCAGCAGCAAGCGAGCTTCGTGGGGCCGGAACGGCTGCAGCAGGAGGGTGAGGTCGAACCGGCCGTGCAGGGGCGACCGCTCCTCTTGGACGCCACGCATGGTGCGCACCGCAGACCCGCACAGCAGCACCCGCAACGACGACGATCTGCGCACCTCGTCCCACGTTGCGCGGATCACGCGTTCGATCGACGGGTCGACCGCGAGCAGCTCGGGGAACTCGTCGATGACGAGCAACAGCGGCTCCTCCGCTGCGGCGTCCGCCAGTGCGGCGAGCGCGTCGCCCCAGCTGGTGAAGGGCTGGTGCTCGAGGCGGCGGGTGCCGAGGGTGATGCCAGCGGCGCTGATGCGCGCTGCGAGATCGGCCAGCTCGATGACGGACGGCCGGCCTTGCGCCGTGAAGTAGATCGAGCGCCGCCCGGCGGCGAACGCGTGCAGCAGCTCGGACTTGCCGACGCGCTTTCGTCCCCACACCAGGCCGAACCGCGCCCCCGGGGCGTCCCACCACTGCTGGAGGGTCCCCAGCTCTGTTGTGCGATTCACGAACACGCCCGCATCCTACAGCACTTTGCACTCAGAATGCTGTGTACTCAGACTGCTGTGCACTCATAGTGCAGTGCACTCCAGGTGCAGTGTGCTCAGAGGGCGCCGAGGAACTTCAGAAGGAAGGCGTTGGTCTCGTCGGGCGCCTCTTGTTGGACCCAGTGGCCGGCGCCGTCGATGTAGGTGTTGCCGCGGAAGCCGGGCAGCATGCCAGCCTGCGCCTCCTCGCCTGCTGTTGCCTGTGGCGCCTCCTCGATCCTCGTCCCTCGGATCCGCTCGGCACCGGCCGGCGGGCCCGGAGCGCCCATGCCCCGCACGGGGTCGAGGGTGCCGGTGAGGAACGCC
>JAYUDU010000061.1:0-2526 GCA_043739605.1 Acidimicrobiales bacterium
CTTGCGGTGTTCCAACCCAAGCAGCGACCCAACCGGAGGGATCTTGCAGAAGTCTGACAGGGAGATCGTGGAAATCCTCGAAGCTTTCGACCTCACCCGTTGCCCCAACTCAGCCGCAGGCCTCGCGGGCTGCGACCCAAAGACCGTGGCCCGATATATCGATGCCCGCGGCCGCGGCCTCGATCCACATGGCCGCCTCGTTCGGCCGATGATCGTCGATCCATATCTGGCCAAGATCGAGGAGCTCGTCGAGCGCTCGCACGGCAACATCAGAGCCGACGTCGTTCACGAGCGACTGGCCTCGCTCGCGCCGGTCGAGGAGCGCCGATACACAGGCTCAGCCCGCACGACCAGGCGGGCCGTCCATAGGGCCAAGGCGGCATATCGGGCCGGTCGGCGGCGCACATACAGACCCTGGATCACCGAGCCCGGCATGTGGCTCCAGTTCGACTGGGGCCACGGACCCCTCGTCGAGGGTCGCTCGACGCTCCTGTTCTGCGCCTGGCTCGCCTGGAGCCGCTTTCGAGTCGTCATCCCGACCTGGGACCGGACGATGGGCTCGCTTCTCGCCTGTATAGACGCGACCCTGCGGGCCATCGGCGGGGTGCCGACCTATCTGCTCACCGACAACGAGCGCACAATCACGACCGATCGCATCGCCGGCATCGCCGTCCGCCACCCCGAGATCGTGGCCGCCGGCCGCCACTATGGCGCTCAGGTGCTCGCGTGCGTGCCATTCGATCCGGAGTCCAAAGGTGGTGCCGAATCGAGCGTCAAGCTCGCCAAGGCCGACCTCGTGCCCACCGAGGCCAACCTGCGGCCTCGCTATGAGCGCTTCGCCGATCTCGCGCTGGCATGCGGAGCGTTCTGCGCCGAGATCAACGGACGAGTCCACCGCGAGACCAGCCGCCGGCCCGACGAGCTGCTCGCGATCGAGCGGACACACCTCCACCTTCTGCCGGGCGAGCCATACACGGCCGCCCTGGGCGAGACGCGCACCGTCGATAACGACCAGACCATCCGCATCGGCTCGGTCCGCTATTCGACGCCACGCGAGTTTGTCGGGCAAGAAGTCTGGGTCCGTGTCGTCGGCGATGAGGTCGTCATCGTCGCCCGGACTGCTGACGGCCTTCGGGAGATCGCGCGCCATGCCCGCTCGACACCCGGCCGGCCACAGATCAACGATGCCCACTATCCCGATCACCCCGCGGGCCGCGGCATCCGGCCACCCAGGCCAAGGCCGGTCAGCCCCGAGGAGATCTCGTTCCTCGCGATCGGCCCCGGAGCCGAGACCTGGCTCATTGAGGCCGCCGCAGCTGGAACGCCAAGAGTCAGATACAAGATGGCCCAGGCCATTGAGGTCGCGGCGCTCCTTGGGAACGCTCGGGTCGAAGCCGCGCTCGCGGCGGCGGCTCTGGCCGGTCGGTTCGCCGAGGGTGACCTTGCCTCGATCCTCGAACACCAGGCCGCCACTGTCGGGTCCGACTCGGTCGTGGCCGCCGACGAGCGCTTCTCGATCCAGGCGGGCACCGCCACCTGGGCGGGCTTTGGACGATGAACACTCCGCTCCCGCCGGCTCTGCCGGACGAACTCACTGGCGTCCTTACCCGCCTGCGCCTGCCATACATCCGTCGCGCCGCGCCCGAGGTTCTCGCGGTCGCCCGCTCCCAGCGCTGGGATCCGGCCGAGGTGCTTCGGGTTCTCCTGCTCGAAGAGGCTGCCGGACGAGACGCGGCCACCAAGGCCATGCGCCGCCGTGCTGCGGGCTTCCCTTCGGGCAAGACGCTCGAGTCCTGGCGTGAGGCGATCTCGGCCATCCCACTGCCGACTCAACATTCGCTCGCAACCCTTGAGTGGCTCGGCCGAGCCGAGAACCTGGCTCTTTGCGGACCGAGTGGAACCGGCAAGACCCATTTCGTCGAGGGCCTCGCCGCCGCGGCTATCGAAGCGGGCCACAGGGTTGCCTGGTTCAGCCTCGAGTCGCTGACAACGACTATCGGGCGGGCCAGGGTCGATGGCTCGGTTTCGCGGGTGATCGCTCGGATCTGCCGATCGGACCTCATCGTCATCGACGACATCGGCATGCTGCCCGCAGGTCAGGAGGCAGCTGAGGCCTTCTATCGGGTGGTCGACGCGGCCTATGAGCGCCGCAGCGTCGCCGTCACCAGCAACCTCCACCCGTCGGGCTTCGACACGATCATGCCCAAGACTCTCGCTACAGCGACAGTCGACCGGCTTCTGCATCACGCCCACGTCGTGCTCACCGATGGAGCGAGCTACCGCCTCGCCGAGGCGACCGCCGGCAAGGGGGTGATGCCACTGGGCTAACGAGAACGCCCGATCAGCTGACCGCCGATGTGGAGATCACGTGGCCGCGGAGCGGGAGATCAGCTGTCCGCCCACATGGAGATCCCGCTGTCCGTTGACAACACCTGTGCTTAGCCGGTCTTCCCCGGACCCCGGCCATCGGCCGGGGTCTCGTTGTTGGTTGCGCCAGTAGCCCTTGCCAGGTTCGATGAGATGGGC
>JAYUDU010000062.1:0-15529 GCA_043739605.1 Acidimicrobiales bacterium
TCGTCGATGGGGGCGCCCGTACCATTGCCGGTGCCTACATAAAGCTCGTCTTCCAACACCTCGGGACCGAGGTCGCTTCGCACGCAGACGATCGCTCCGAGGTCCAGGCGGCCGTTGAGCGACTCGCACGCATCGGCCTCTCGGTGGTCGACGCACTGTGCCAGCGAGCCATGACAGACGACCTCTCCAGAGCCCTCAGCTGATCGCAGCATCGCCTGGCGAACGGTCACCGCGGACCACGCGGCGTATGCCAGGGACGACACCGAGGGCACAGTTCACGGTTCCACCCAGCTGACGTTGAGGCGCCCAACCCACGGAGCGAGATCGTCGGAGGGTGGCGGTTGAAGGCCTCAGAAAGCCTCTTGAGCAGGGCGAACGGGGCAACGATCCAGCCGCGTGATGAGCACCGCGAGTGCCGTCGGCTTGGGCTGGGTCATGGCCACGGCTAGAACGGTAGGGCACCGACGGGCGCCAGGCCCGCCCGACGCCCAGGGGGAATCGTCTTGCTCCAGCCACTCACCGTCAACGACTTCTTGGATCGCGCCGCCCTCGTGTACGGCGATCGCATCGGCGTCGTCGACGAGCCAGACCAGCCTGCCGCCTCTTGGGGTTCGCTCACGTACCGCCGCATCGGCGAGCTCGCACGAGCACAGGCCGCAGGGCTTGATGCGCTCGGCGTTCCTCACGGCGCTCGTGTTGCGATCGTGTCGCAGAACTCAGCTCGGCTCCAAGCGTCGTTCTTCGGTGTCAGCGGGTGGGGCAGGGTGCTGGTGCCAGTGAACTTCCGGCTGAGTGCTGCCGAGGTGGCCTACATCGTGGAGCACTCGGGTGCCTCCGTGCTGCTGGTCGACCCAGAACTGGAGCCCGCGCTCGGGGGCGTGACCGCCCAGCACCGGTTCACCATCGGAGCGGAGTCAGACGAAGCCTTGTTGGCCTTCGATACAGAACCCCAGGCGTGGAGGGCGCCAGACGAGAACGCCACCGCCACCATCAACTACACGAGCGGTACCACGGCCAGGCCCAAGGGAGTGCAGCTGACGCATCGCAACGTCTGGCTGAATGCGACCACGTTCGCACTCCACATGGGCGTGTCAGATAGGGACGTCTACCTGCACACGCTGCCGCAGTTCCATTGCAATGGCTGGGGCATGACCTATGGCGTGACCGGCATGGGCGGGCGTCACATCATCCTTCGCAAGATCGACGGCACCGACATCTTGCGCCGGATCGCAGAGCATGGTGTCACCATGCTGTGCGCGGCGCCGGCAGTGCTCTCGATGGTGCTCGACGCCGCAGCGACCTGGGAGGGGCCGGTGCCAGGACGTGGCACCGTGCGCGTGGTCGTTGCTGGCGCGCCGCCGCCGACCCGCACGATCGAGCGCGTCGAGACAGAGCTCGGCTGGCAGCTCAACCAGATCTACGGCCTGACAGAGACCTCGCCGCTGTTGACCATCAACCGCCCCCGCGCAGAATGGGACGGGTTGTCTGCGGGCGATCGGGCATCCAAGCTCTCGGCCGCGGGGGCGCCGGCGCTCGGTGTCCGCATCCGGATCGACGACCATGGCGAGATCCTTGCCCGCTCCAACCACGTGTTGGCCGGCTACTGGGAGCAGTCACAGGCTTCGGCTGAGGCCCTCGACGGGGGTTGGTTTCACACGGGCGACGGGGGAACGGTCGACGAAGGTGGCTACCTCACGATCTCGGATCGGAAGAAGGACGTCATCATCTCGGGGGGCGAGAACATCTCATCGATCGAGGTCGAGGATTGCCTGTTCTCCCATCCCGCCATCGCCGAGGTCGCGGTGATCGGCGTCCCAGATGAACGATGGGGCGAGACGGTCAAGGCGCTCGTCGTGGTGGCGACGGGAGCGGAGGCGCCGAGCGAAGACGATCTGCGGGCATGGTGCAAGGAGCGCCTCGCTGGGTACAAGTGCCCGACCTCCATCGAAGTCAGGGCAGAGCTTGCCCGCACGGCGACCGGCAAGCTGCAGAAGTTCAAGCTGCGGGCGCCATATTGGGAGGGCCAGACCCGCCAGGTCGGCTGACGCTGCCGACCCGTCGGCAGAGTCCCGAGGATTCGGCCAGGATCGACCCATGGATCGTGGGGAGAAGACACAGCGGATCACGGCACCCATGGCGGCGGTGGTGGTCGAGGTGTCGGTCAGGGTCGGCGACGTGGTCACCGCCGGGCGCCAGCTGGTCGTCCTTGAGTCGATGAAGATGCACCACCCGGTCCTCGCCGAGACTGCGGGCACCGTCACGGAGGTGTTGGTCGCGCTCGATGACCAGGTGACCTCGGGCGCGGTGCTCGTCGTTCTCGGTGCGGTCGCTTCCCTGATGGCGCCTCCCCCGGCCATCGAAGGGTCGCCCGTCGCCGCGCCGGAGGGTGAGCGCGCCGACCTGCGCGATGTGGTGGCGCGGCGCACCCTGCTCGACGACGACGCCCGACCGACCGCGGTCGCCAAGCGGCACGCCCTCGGGAAGCGAACGGTCCGGGAGAACATCGCACAGCTGTGCGACGACGCCTCCTTCGAGGAGTGGGGCGGCTTTGCCATCGCAGCCCAGCGAGGTCGGCGCTCCGTCGAGGACCTCATCGCCGCGACACCCGCAGACGGCCTCGTTGCTGGCATCGGCCGCGTGAACGGCGCGGCGTTCGGTGTCGACGCGCCGGGCGATGCACGGACTCGTTGCGCCGTGGTGTCCTACGACTACCTCGTGCTCGCGGGGACACAGGGGTTCCAGAACCACCGCAAGAAGGACCGGATGTTCGAGCTGATCGAGCGCATGGACCTGCCGCTCGTCCTGTTTGCCGAAGGCGGCGGCGGCCGACCCGGCGACGTCGACGCGCCCGGGGTGTCGTCGCTCGACACCCGCGCGTTCGCCCTGTTCGCACGTCTCTGCGGTCGTGTGCCGTTGGTCGGCATCGGCTCCGGTCGTTGCTTCGCAGGCAACGCCGCACTCCTCGCCTGCTGCGACGTGATCATCGGCACCCGCGACCTCACGCTTGGCCTCGGTGGTCCCGCGATGATCGCAGGCGGAGGGCTCGGCGACTACCGCCCGGAGCAGATCGGACCCATCGAGGTGCAGTCCGCCAACGGAGTCGTTGACATCGTCGTCGAGGATGAGGTCGAGGCGGTCGAGGCGGCGAAGAAGTACCTCTCCTATTTCCAAGGTCCCATCGCCGAGTGGACGGCACAGGATCAGGAGCTCCTCCGCGATGCTGTGCCGGAGGACCGGATGCGGGTCTACGACGTGCGGGCCGCCATCGACGTGCTGTTCGACGCCGGCTCAATTCTCGAGGTGCGCGGCGGTTGGGGGCCCGGCATGGTGACCTTGCTGGCGCGCATCGAAGGCAGACCGGTTGGCGTGATCGCCAACGACTGCCGACACCTCGGCGGAGCCATCGACGCTGACGCGGCGGAGAAGGCGGCGCGCTTCCTTCGCCTGTGCGAGACGCACGGCCTGCCCATCATCTCGCTCATCGACACCCCGGGGTTCATGGTGGGTCCCGAGGCCGAGGAGACGGGGCAGGTCCGCAGGGTCGCCCGGCTGTTCGTCGCCGGCGCCAATCTGACAGTGCCCTTTGTCGCGATCGTCCTCCGCAAGGGATACGGACTCGGCGCGCAGGCCATGGCCGGAGGGTCGTTCCGCGAGCCGGCGCTCGTCGCCGCCTGGCCGACGGGCGAGGTGGGCGGCATGGGCCTCGAGGGCGCCGTGCGACTCGGCTTCCGCAAGGAGCTCGAGGCGATCGCGGACGACGGCGCGCGGGAGGAGCGGCTCCGCTTCATGGTCGCTCGGGCACACGACCACGCCAAGGCCCTCAACGTCGCCACCTATTACGAGCTCGACGACGTCATCGACCCGGCCGACACCCGCAAGCGCATCGTGCACGTCTTCCGCTCATCACCGCCGGCAACCAGCCCAACGGGTCGCCGCGCCGGCGGCCGTCGTGGCCACCTCGACACCTGGTGAGCGACCGCAGCCACTCCGCCGCGGAGCCAGGATGGGCGAGGACCGCCGCCGAAGACGGGGGGGTCAGGCCACCGGCCAGCTGACGCCGAGACCGCCTGCGGTCTCCAGCCCGTAGCGGGCGACTTCCTTGTCGATGTCGAGCGGCAGGTTGCCCTTGAACCCACCGTCAGCGTCGAGAAGGTCAGCAGGAACAAGCCACGACACTTCGAACTCAATGCCATCGATGTCTTTCGCGTACAGCGCCTTCGTGGATCCGTGATCGGTGGCCCCGACGAGCGATCCCATCCGCCGCAGGCGATCCTCGGCACTGCGAAGGTCGGCCAACGTCTCGACCTCCCAGGCCAGGTGGTAGAGCCCCACTGTCGTGCGGCCCGCCCCGGATGCCTGGGCGTCTGCGCCAATGGAGAACAGCCCGAGATCGTGGTCGTTCGTCGACCCTGATGCTTGGAGGAACACTGCGCCGGGGAAGGCGACGATCGTGCGGAAGCCAAGCGCCTCGGCGTAGAAGGCCGCGCTCGCCTCTGCATCCCTGACGTAGAGCACTGCGTGGTTCAGCCGTCTGACGGTCATGTTCGGATCCTCCTCGTTGAGCATTCAATCGTTGCACCTGCAACCATACGCGAAGTCAGCGCATTCCGTCCCGGTGGATCAGCGCCGACCCTCGGCGAGGAGCGCCGCCGTCTCCGCAGACAGCGGCGTCGCCACGAGGGCCGTGACGAGGTCGACGAGGCGGCTGGTGAACAGCCGGTCGTCGCGGCGGGGGCGGGCGGCGGCCCGACGAGCCAGTTCCGTGTGGGCGATCCGGATGGCGGTGAACCTGGTGTGGAAGATCGTCATGGCATCGGGGTCGAGCATCGGCTCGAGCAGGTGCCTCCACCGGTTCGTGCTGTCGGAGGGGTCATCGTTGGTGATCCGGACACGCTCCGGGTCGGGTCGGTTGACGACCTCAGCGGCCACCTGGAGGTACGCCCTGCCTCCGTCTCCGTCCCTGAGCTTCGAGGCGAGGGGCGCAACCAGGGCGCCGGACAGCAAACGGAGATCGCGGACGCCTGCGTATTCGTAGGCGTCGAGCAGCGCGTGGCGTTCGGCTTCGATCGCCGGGCGATGCTTGGCGAAGATCGCTCGAACCAGGCCATCTCTGCCGCCGAAGTGGTACTGCAATGCGCTCGCGTTTGCTTGACCAGCGGCGCGGTTGACCTCGCGCAGCGAGACGCCCGCCGTCCCGTGGCCGGCCATCAACGTCTCTGCGGCGCGCACCAGGGCGATCTTGGTCTCCTCGCCCGACGCTGGCATCAGCATGGGACTACCACACGAGTGACAAGCCCTCGCGTCCTGGGTGGCGCCACCTCCGGCCGCGACGCCTCGTCTGGTGAACGCCCACCTACGATCACGGGGTGCCCGACGTCGCTTCGGAGGTGGAGATGCCGCGCTCCGACCTCCCGAGCGCGCCGCCTCTTCGAGCCGTGCTCGGCGCTGGTGGTCTCGGCACGATCGGTGCGCTGACAGGACTGCGGCTCCTGGACGGCCTCGATGGCCAGGCGTTCGGCCTCCTCTCCCCCGACATCAAGGCGAGCCTGCACATCTCCAACGCCGTGCTCGGCCTCATCGGCTCGCTCGGGTCTGCCGTGTTCGTGCTGTCGGCGGTGCCGCTCGGCCAGCTCGCAGACCGCAAGAAGCGCACGATCATCGCCGCCGGCTGCGCTGGCATCGCAGGGTTGGCCGCGGCCGCCACAGGATTCGTCGCCACCGCGTTCCAGCTGGCCCTCGCCCGCATCGCGAGCGGCGCAGGCAAGTCGGCCGTGCTGCCCGTCCACGGCTCGTTGCTGGCAGACACCTACCCCGCGCAGGGCCGGAACAGGGTGTTCGCCATCCACGGGCTGGCCGATCCGGTGGCTGCGGTCGTCGGCCCCATCGTGATCGGGCTCACCGCTCTCGGCGCGACCGGAGAGTGGCGGCGCGCCTTCGTGGTGCTGGCCGTACCGCTCCTAGCGCTCGCGGCATTCACCGCGACCCGCAACGAGCCCAGGCGAGACGACGCCGCTATCGCGTTCTCAACTGCCGCCGCTTCCGCCCGCCTGCGCGCCATCCGGTCGTTTGCGGCGTTGCTCACCGGCATCGGGGTGGTCGGCTTCTCCCTCGTCGCGGTGCCCATCTTCTTCTCCGTCCTCCTCGACGAGCAGTACCACCTCGGCGTCCTTGGCCGCGGCCTCGCGACGTCAGCCACCGAGATCGGCGCCATCGGCGGCGCCGTGGTCGGCGGCGTGCTCGGCGATCGCCTGCTCGCCACCGATCCCCGCCGACTCATCACCTTCATCGCGGCCGGCACCGCTGGCTACGGCGTGCTGTTCAGCGTCAGCGTGGCGATGCCGGGACTCGCCCCGATGATCATCGGCGTGGGAGCGGCCAAGGCCGTCCTCTACGCCGGTACGGTGCCGGTGTACGCCTTGGTGACGGCGGTGGTGCCCGCTCGCCTGCGCGCCCTTGGACTGGCGCTGCTCGGACTCTCGGTCTTCCTCGGTGGCGGCTTTCTCGGCGGCCTCCTCACCGGCTTGGTGAGCGATGCGCACGGGCCGCGCTTCGCGCTCGCCGCGACCACAGCGCCGGTGTGCCTGATCGCCGCCCTCGTGGTGCTGCCCGCCCGGCGACACATCGTCGACGATCTCGCGGACGCCGCGACCGAGGCCGGGGATGGCGATCGGAACGGAGGCACCGGTTCCGGTCCGCCGGCGGAGGACGCCGCGTCGAGAGGACGCTCATGCGGACCACAACCCCCGCAGGCGCTCGTCGTCACCGACCTGCACGTCTCCTACGGCTCGACTCCAGTCCTGTACGGCGTCGACCTGACCGTCGATCGGGGCGAGATCCTGGCTCTGCTTGGCACGAACGGCGCAGGCAAGTCGACCATCCTTCGGGCCGTTTCGGGCCTCATCGGCGCACGCCGGGGCAACGTGTGGCTCAGCGGGCGCCAGGCGACCTGGGCGAGCGCGACCGACCGGGTCGATCTGGGCCTCGCCCACCTCCCCGGGGGACGCGCGGTGTTCGCCTCGATGACTGTCCTCGAGAACCTCCTCGTCGGCTGCCATCGATTCGCATGGAACCGCGCAGAGGTCGTGCACCGCATCGACGCCGCCGTCGAGCGCTTCCCCGTACTCGGAGAGCGATTCGACCAACCCGCCGGTCTCCTCTCCGGCGGGGAGCAGCAACAGCTCGCGGTGGCGAAGGCGCTTCTGCTCCAACCGACCGTCCTGCTCGTCGATGAGCTGTCGCTCGGACTCGCTCCCGTCGTGGTCGGCCAGCTTCTCGGCGTGATGAACGATCTCAGGGCCGAGGGCGTGGCGATCGTGCTGGTGGAGCAGTCGATCGATGTCGCCCTGTCCCTGGCGGATCGTGCCATGTTCCTGGAGCGCGGTCGCGTCCGCTTCGCTGGACCAGCTGCGGACCTCGCGGGCCGAGACGACCTCCTGCGAGCCGTGTTCCTCGGATCCGAAGGCGGCTGATGTCCATCGAGCCGAACGCGCCACCCGCTCGAACCGCCGTACCGCGACGATGGCCCCGGCGGCCCGTCGTCGCGCCGGCCGCGGCGCGTGTCCTCGGATGCAGCCACGGCCAGGCGGCAACGCTGCTGATCGGCTTCGCCATCGCCACCACGCTTCTCCTCGCCTCGGCGCAGTCCATCGGTCACCGACACCCACACCCGCCTTCCCAGTCACACCCAACCCACAGCACCACAGGACACCCGTGATGTCTCACCAACCTCCCCGCCGACCATGACAGATGACCCCGTCCGAACGGCTGCGCGCCTTGGCGCACTTCGCACCCGAGGCCAGACCTACGCGTTCTTGGCCGGCGTCGTGTGCACGATGCTCGTGACGGCGCTTGCGATCCCGTTCATCGCGGGAAGCCGCACGACGGCAGGCGGTCCAATCAGCGGAACCGCCACGTTCGAGACGGTTCCACCAAGTGGCCGGAGCGGGCTCGACGCGCTAGGCGACGCCCCTTCAACGACGATCCTGCCCGACGGCACGACAGCCGCGGTCGCCGCCGACGGATCGATCCTCTCGACATCCGCGCTGAAAGGTTCAACGCCGAACAGCCAGGGCGGGTCAGCGTTGGCTGGTCGCCCGGGGGCATCCCCCGCGCCGCGATCGCCAACAGAGTCGACCATCGCACTGCGAGCCTCAGATCAGGGGGTCACGCCGAGTCGCATCAAGGTCGGCGCCATCGTGACCGACCTCGGCGGGACGAGCAGCCTTGGTTTCAAACCGACTGGCTATGACCCAGACACCCAGAAGAAGTACTTCCAAGCCCAGATCGACGACCTCAACACCCACGGCGGCCTGCTCGGCCGCCAGATCGACATCGTCTACAAGACGGTCGACATCCTCAGCCAAGATTCGATGCGAACCGCATGCGCCGCGCTTGCAGACGATGAGAAGGTGTTCGCGGTGCTGCACGTGCTGGGCGTATACGGCGACCCGATCCTGTGCTTCACCCAGCAGAAGGGCCTTCCCTACGTTGCCTTCGATGGTGCTTCTTCGGACTACTACGGGCGCTCTGGCGGACTGCTCGTCACCACCCAGCCATCGACCAAGCGCACATCGCTCGACATGGCGCGGCGCCTCTTCGCGGCGGGCGCGCTCACCGGCAAGAAGATCGGCATCCTTCGCTATGCGGAGTACCTCGATGGCGACATGACCGCACTCATCGACTACACGCGCTCACTCGGGCTGGACGTGACAGACGCCGTGATCAGCATCTCAAACACCGGTGCGGTGCCCGGCCAGCTTGCCGTTGCCGTCAACCGCTTCCAAACCGCGGGTGTGGGCATGGTCTTCCTCATGACGAACACGCTCTATGGCCAGCAGTTCGTGTCGCAGGCCGACCGCCAGCAGTTCTATCCCGCCTACGGAGTGTCCGACTTCGACTACGCGTCCGCCGGCAACACGTTCGTCTCCGGCATGCCTGACGCGTTCTTCAAGAGCGCCGCATACCTCGTCACGTCAACACGGACCGGGGACGACACCTTCGAAGCCCCCGTTGACAAGGCCTGCACCGCCATCGGCTCCGCAGCTGCGGCCAAGCCCCTCACGCCAAAGGACGGCGACTTCTATGGCTACCTCGGCGCCTGTGGCGTGTTCAGGACCTTTGTACAGGGAGTGAGCAGGGCAGGCATGAACCCGACGCGGGCCGCGTTCGCCAAGGCCGTCCAGACGGTTGGCACGTACCCCAACCCAGGCTTTGCCGAGTCGTCGCTGGCGACGGGCAAGCTGGGTGCAGGCTCCGCCGTGCGCATCGATCGAGCCGACATCACCTGCAAGTGCTGGCGGGTGGTGAGCAGCTACGAGGCAACGGGGTTCAAGGGGTCGTGATCGCGCTCGCCACCATCGTGGCACCGGGTGCGCTCGTCACCGGGGCGCTCACCGGGCTGGCATACGGCGTCTTGGCAGTCGGCGTGCTGCTCATCCATCGCGCCACAGGCATCATCAACCTGGCCCAGGCCGAGACCGGCTCGATCGCCGCGGCCGTGCTTGCGAAGCTCGTCATCGACGCAGGGGTGCCGTGGGCGGTCGCCCTCCCCATTGCACTGGCTGTCGGCGCGCTGACGGGCGTCGTGATCGAGGCGGTCGTCATTCGCCGTCTGTCGAAAGCCTCGAGCGTCGTGGCGCTGGTAGCAACGATCGGCGTCGCCCAGGTCCTGTTGCTCGGGCGCGCCGCGGTGCCCGCGGTCAGCCACGTCAGCTTGTTTCCGACTCCTCTCGACCGCACGCTGCACCTTGGCTCCGTGACGCTGCGCAGCGAACACTTCCTCGCACTTGCGCTCCTGCCCGCCGCCGTCGTTGGCCTCAGCCTGTTCCTCGATCGGACGCCAACAGGGTTGGCGATCAGAGCGGTTGCGGACGACCCCGATGCGGCGCAGCTCGCCGGCATCTCGACGCGCCGGGTCGCCGCCGTCGTCTGGGGCCTTGCCGGCGCCCTCGCGGCGCTGACGGCGGTGCTCGTCGCACCACTGCGCGGTGAACAGGTCGGGCGCCTCGACGCCACGTCGCTCGGCGCCGGCCTGCTGCTGCGGGCCCTCGCCGCCGGCCTCGCCGGCCGCCTTCGATCGCTGCCACTCGCGCTGCTCGGAGGCATCGCCGTCGGGGTCGTCGAAGCGAGTCTGCTGTTCGACGGATTCTCGCCGGGGACCGTCGAGGCGGTGCTGTTCGCGGCGGTGCTCGGCCTGGTCCTCCTCCAGCGCTCCGCTGCGTCGAGCGGCCGACCGGACGCGCTCGTCTCGCCTCGCCGGCCACCCCCCGCGGCCATCGCCGACCGTTGGTGGGTGCGACGGATGGGCGCGATCGGTTGGTCGGTTCTCGGTGCCGCCGCCCTCGCGCTCCCCCTCGTCGTCAGCGATGCCGCACCCACCTACAAGGCGACCCTTGCCATCTGCTTCGCCATCGTCGGGCTGTCCGTGGTCGTTCTGACGGGATGGGCAGGCCAGCTCTCCTTGGCCCAGTTCGCACTCGCAGGCATCGGCGCGTTCACATGTGCGGCCCTCACCGACCGGGGGGTTCCGTTCCCTGCGGCCGTCGCAGAGGCCGCCATCGCCGGCACCATCGTCGCCCTCGTCGTCGGCGTGCCCGCGCTGCGAGTTCGGGGCTTGTTCCTTGCCGTCGCAACCCTCGCGGCCGCCGTCGCGGGTCGCGAGGCGCTCTTCACGAGCCACGCCTTTGCCGGAGCCGGCGGCGACGCCACGGTGACCCGCGGCCGCCTCCTCGGCATCGACCTCGGCGCGGCGCGCACGTACTACTACCTCTGCCTCTGCGTGCTCGCCGTCAGCCTCGGGATGATCGGCCACGTCCGCCGCACCGGCATCGGTCGCCGCATCATCGCAGTGCGAGACGACGAACGGCGCGCCGCGGCACTCGGCGTCGCGCCCGCCGGTGCCAAGCTCACTGCGTTTGGGCTGGCAGGCGCGCTGGCGTCGCTCGGTGGAGCGCTCTACGGCGGGCTCGCGGTCACGTTCGGGCCGCAGAGCTTCCAGGTCGACGAATCATTTCGGATCGTCGCGTTGAGCATCATCGGTGGTGTCGGATCGGTCGGGGGTGCTGCGCTGGGCGCCCTCTATCTGCTCGGAGTGCCGGCACTGGTCGGCGGCACCGCCATCGCCGTGCTCGCCACGAGCGGGGTCGGGGTCCTCGTCCTGTTGCTGTATCTGCCGGGCGGGCTCGTCGCGGCGCTCGACCTCGCGCGCGGCGCCGCACTCGACGCCATCGCGCGGCGGGTCGACCCAGGCGACGCGCTGATCATCGAGGCCGACCACGAGGCACTCGCAGTCGCTCGGTCGTCGCAACCGGGCGACGTCGCGCACGACGAGGACGCAGCCATCCGCGAACGACGCGTCGCCCGGTCCAGGGGCCCGCGCGTCCGACAGGCGCTGCGACCGCGGGGCCCCTCCGATCTCGGCGCGGTACCAATCATGGAAGCCATCGGCATCCGAGTCGCGTTCGGCGGCACACGGGCCGTCGACGGCGTCGACCTCACGCTCGCTCCAGGCGAGGTCCTTGGCCTCATCGGCCCAAACGGCGCAGGCAAGTCCACCCTGCTCGCGGTGCTCGGCGGCGACCTCGTTCCCGGCTTTGGCGTCGTCCGGCTGGGCGGTGGCGACATCACCGGGGCGTCGCCACCCGAGCGCTGCCGCAGTGGCGTCGGTCGGTCGTTCCAGAACCCCCGGATGTTTGCAGAGCTCACCGTCTTGGAGACCCTGTGCGTCGCGCTCGAAGCTCACGAGCACAGCGAGCTCATCCCTTCGCTCCTCGGTCTGCGATCTTCGCGCGACCGGGAGCGGCGGCATGCCGCCATTGCGGCCGATGTCATCGATACGCTCGGGCTTGGACGGTATGCGCGGATGCCCGTTGGCACCCTGTCCACGGGGACCCGCCGCATCGTCGAGCTCGGGTGCTTGCTCGCCCAGCGCCCGAGGGTCTTGCTGCTCGACGAGCCGACGGCGGGCCTGGCTCAGCGTGAGACAGAAGCCTTCGCTCCATTGCTCACCGGGGTACGTGCAGAGCTCGACGCCGCGATGGTGCTCGTGGAGCACGACGTCCCTCTCGTCACTGCCGTCAGTGACCGCGTGCAGTGCCTGGCGGCGGGACGGACGATCGCGATCACGCGCCCGGGAGCAGTGCGACGAGATCCCGCGGTGATCGCGGCCTACCTCGGAGACGTCAGCGTGGCCATCGAGCGAAGCCGCGCCGCGTCTGGGGTCTAACTTCGAGGCCATGCCCACAGAGGTCGGATCCGTCGTCGAGCTTCTCCAAGACCTGATCCGGAACGAGTGCGTCAGCACAGGGTTCGCGCCGAGCGAAGGCACCGAGCGCAAGAACGCCGACCTCCTCCGGACGCTGCTCGATGGCAGCGGCGCCGACCTCGAAACGTTCGAACACGCCCCGGGGCGGACGTCGCTCATCGCCCGCCTGGCGGGCTCCGACCCGACCGCGCCCTCGGTGTGCGTCATGGGCCACACCGACGTGGTGCCCGTCAACCGGGCCGCGTGGAGCCGAGACCCCTTCGGTGGCGAGCTCATCGACAACGAGATCTGGGGGCGCGGCGCGGTCGACATGCTCAACCAGACCGCCGCGATGGCGGTTGCCTTCCGCCGCCTCGCCGAATCGGGCTTCCAGCCCACCGGCGACCTCGTCTACTTGGCGGTCGCAGACGAGGAGTGCGGCGGCCAGCACGGTGCCGCGCAGATCCTCGAAGAGCAGACAGACCTCGTCCTGTGCGACTACGTGCTCACCGAGATCGGCGGCCCGATGGTGACCACGCCGACCGGGCCAGGCGTCGAGGTCGGGGTCGCAGAGAAGGGCGTGTGCTCGTGCCGGGTCCGCGTGGTCGGCAAGCCCGCGCACGCATCGGCACCGTGGGGCTCGGACAACGCAGTGGTCAAGGCGGCCGAGGTCATACGACGCCTCGCTGCATTCCGCCCGCAGACCCGCATCTCGGACACGTGGCGGGAGTGGGTCCGCACCCAAGGCTTCGACGCCGACCTCGCCGCGGTGCTCATCGACCCGGAGCGGCTCTGGGACGCATTGCCAACACTGCCGGGCCATGTGCGGTCGCGGGCCCACGCCTGCAACCACCGCACCGTCACGCCGACGGTCATTCGCGGCGGCACCAAGGTCAACGTCATCCCCGACGAGGTGGAGATCGGCGTCGATCAGCGCCTCGCCGTGGGCGAATCGGTGCAAGAGGCTCTGGCGGACCTGCGCGAGCTGGTGGCCGACATCGACGGCGTCACCGTCGAGATCCCGGTCGGCAGCCCCGCCACGGTTTCGTCCACCGACACCCCGATGTGGGGCGCGCTGCAGCGCGCCGCCCGCACCCGGTACGAGGGCGCGACGCTGGTTCCGACGTTGTTCTCCGGCGGAACCGACGCCCGGTACTTCCGCCAGAAGGGCGCCATCGGCTACGGCTTCAACCTGTTCGAGCCCACCATGGACGCCCGCACCTACTGGAGCCGCTTCCACGGCAACGACGAGCGCATCGACGTCGATTCGCTGCTCCTCTCGACCCGCATGTGGGAGGGCCTGCTGCGCGACTTCTTGGGGTAGCTGCGCCGCCGCCTAACCTGCGTTCAACCCGGCACCGCGCCGGGCACGAGCACATCGGGGGATGGACATGACAGATCTCAAGATCGAGGTCGACGCAGCGGAGGTCGGGTTGGACGCAGGCCGCCTCGCCCGCATCGACGCGCACTTCGCGAAGTACGTCGACGATGGGCGCCTGCCTGGTTGGCTCGCACTCGTCAGCCGGCGCGGCCAGATCGCCCACCTGTCGACGTACGGCAGACGCGACATCGCCAACGACCTCCCCGTCGAGCTCGACACCGTCTTTCGCATGTACTCCATGACCAAACCGGTGACGTCGGTGGCCGCGATGATGCTGTGGGAGGAGGGCGCATTCGAGCTGAAGGACCCCATCTCGCGGTGGCTCCCAGAGTTCAACGACATGCGGGTCTACACAGCCGGATCTGCGGCGGCGCCTGCGACGCGCCCGGCAATGGAGCCGATCCGCGTCTGGCATCTCCTCACCCACACGTCCGGGCTCACCTACGGGTTCCACAACAGCCACCCCACCGACGCCATCTATCGACAGCGCGGATACGAATGGGGTTCGCCCGCAGGCGTCGACCTTGCCGGTGCCTGCGAGGCGTGGGCTTCGATGCCGCTCACGAACGACCCCGGCGCAGAGTGGAACTACGTGGTCTCCACGGACGTGCTCGGCCGTCTCGTCGAGGTCATCAGCGGCCAGACCCTCGACCAGTTCATGGCGGAGCGCATCTTCACGCCGCTTGGCATGACCGACACCGGCTTCTTCGCTCGCCCCCAGCAGCATGATCGGCTGGCGGAGCTGTACGTGCCGCACCCAGCCACGCGTCAGGCCCACGCCATGCCGCAGATGGGCGAGGGCGCCCGCGCCGCCCCGCCGTTCCTCTCCGGCGGTGGGGGTCTCGTCGGCACGGCGTCCGACTACCACCGGTTCACGCAGATGTTGCGCGGTGGTGGCCAGGTCGACGGGGTACGCCTGCTGTCACCTCGGACCCTCGCCTACATGACGAGGAACCATCTGCCGGCCAACGCAGACCTGACCGCCTTCGGTCGACCGCTGTTCTCGGAGACCACCTTCGACGGTGTCGGGTTCGGCCTCGGGTTCTCTGTGGTCATCGACCCGACCGCCAACAAGGTGCCTTCCGGCCTGGGAACCTACGCGTGGGGTGGGGCCGCCAGCACTGCGTTCTGGGTGGACCCTGTAGAAGACATCACCGTGTTGTTCCTCACCCAGCTGTTGCCGTCATCAACCCACCCGATCCGCACCCAGTTGCAAGCGCTCGTATCGCAGGCGATCGTCGCCTGATCTGACGACCGTCCTACCTCGGCATGGGGGTCGGATCGGCGAACGTGGTGATGCCGTCGGTGACGTGATCCGTCCAGGCGGACCCATCCCACCAGCGCTGCCGGTAGCGCCCCGAGGGGTCGGGGTGCCATGCCCCAGCGGGCACCGCGGCGAGGGGCGCCTGCTGCAGCGGCATGGGCTGCTGCAGCGGCATGGGCTGCTGCAGCGGAGCGATGCCGGCGGGAGCGACGAGCCCGAGCGTCGGAGCCATCACTCGGATCTTGCCGGGCAGCAGCACGAAGTACCACGTCGGCGCCCACTCGATGCGCTGCGCCGTGCCCTCGCCGACGTTGACGACCACAGTCGCGAGGCCCATCTTCGAGAAGAACAGGTAGGGCACCCACACCTGCACCTGGTGTTGGCCGGGCGGAAGCGGGATCGGCATCGGTCTGCGCCACGGCACGGCAAAGGGCGGACTGCCGTTGATGCTCGCCTTCGGCGTGCACAAGTACAGCACCCACGCCAAGGGGAAGAAGGATGTGTGCAGCTCGATCTGGCCCATGCGCAAGTGTCTCACGCAGGGCCGATCGTCAGCCGAACGTGATGCCCTGGGCCAGGGGCAGGTCGCTTGAGTAGTTGACCGTCACCGTCTGGCGACGCATGTACGCCTTCCACGCGTCCG
>JAYUDU010000063.1:0-2515 GCA_043739605.1 Acidimicrobiales bacterium
TGCCGACCTGGAAGCCCCACGCCTTGGCCAAGCCACATCCCGACCAGCTCGACCTCGATCGGGGCGACAAGGTGGAGGCCACGGCCGACCTGCCGGGCGTCCCAACGGGCATGGCGGGCAAGATCATCCTCGCCAACGGGTTCAACTGGCTGCGTTACCGCGTGCGGTTCACCAACGGCGTGGAGCTGAGTGATCTCGACGGTCGCCACCTGAAGCCCACGGGCCGGGCGGCCAAGCGGGTGGCCAAGCGGGCGAGCTGAATCGTCGACGGTCTCTGCGGCCGGCGACCGGTAGGGTGGCCCCGCCGGGGAGTGGCGCAGTTGGCAGCGCGTGACCTTTGGGTGGTCAAGGCCGCGGGTTCGAATCCCGCCTCCCCGACTGAGCTAGTCAGCTAAAGTATTGTTGGCTATAGCATTCGGGTGCGGCTCCCGTGGAGTGACGTCAGGCGGCTGTTGGTAGTGTGTGGTTGGCGTAGCGGGTCTCGTGGACGCGGTGTCGTTCGTTGTTGAGGTGGAACTTCCAGTACTCGTCGAAGTCGTCGTTGGCGCGTATGGCTCGTAGTTTTAGGACGGCCTCTGCCCCGGTGACGCTCCAGCGGGCGCCGGTTATGTCCATGCGATCGGCGACGAGGTAGCGGCAGGTTCCCTCGATGACGCCACTGGCGATGGGCCAGCCCTGGGCGAGGGCGGTCGGGTAGTCGAGGTAGTCGGCCTTGTTCGTCAGGTAGGCGGCGCAGGCGTCGGCCTTGATGCGTCTGTGTTTCGCGAGCCGTGTGGTGGTGGCGCGTCGTCTGATGCCGGTGGCGACGTCGCGTGCGTGTCCTTCCAACACGGCGAGGGTCCTGTCGCGAACCCAGGCCTCGGCTGCGGTGTCGCCCTCGGTGAAGAAGCACCACGCTGCGCCCCACAGGTACTCGAGCACGTGGATGACATCGATCACGACAGTGACGTCGAGTTGTCGGGTCTTGGCTTGTGCTTGGATGCTGTGGATCTGGTGGTTGTTGCCATCGACGAGAGCGACCCAGGTGCGCAGGTGGTGTGGGTCGCGCCGCTGGGCCTCGTCGAAGACCTTTCCGATCACCGTGGCGGCGTCATCGACGACGCTCGCGGTCACCCACTTGGCCGTGGCGTGCGGGGTGGGCGTCGCAGGGTCGTTGTCGGTCTTGGAGACCAAGATGTCGGTGGCGGTCCGGGCCACTGGGGTGAGGTCATACACGGCGCCGACCTCGGCGAGGCGTTTGCGGTTGCGTTTCTCGCCCTTCGATAAACGACACCCGAGCTTGTTCGTCGCCACCGCGGCCGCCTTCGCGGTCAATGGACGCAGTGAGTCGGGTCGCATCACGATGCCTTTGCCGTCGGCCGAGATGACCAGCACGTCGCCGGCAGCGGCCTGCGGTCGGGGCCGGGTGGCGTAGAACGTCTCGACATCGGCGGCGGCCCGGGCAGCGAGGGCCTCGATCTGACGTTTGGCGACACGCTGGTGGGTGGCGCGTTCGACGGCTTCGCTGGCCTCGGCGAACGATCCTCGTGACGCCTCGACCGCGGCCAGGCGGCGCAGCCCGTGACTGTGACGCTCAGCGGGCAGGTTGAGCACCGCGTCGGCGGGATAGAGGTTCGGGTGGCCACGATGACGGTAGGCGAGGCGCTCGACATCGACCTCGCCGAAGATGGTCGCCAACGGCCGGCGGTGCCCGATCTCGACGGCACCATGGACAACCGCCTCGGCGTCACGCACCAGGTCGATGCGGCTCTCGTTCGCGGCGCGACCGCTCAGATGGGCCTGACACATCCGCCGCAGCAACTCGCGCCCACGGCGATCAAGCTGGTCTTCCAGCTCGGCGTGGGTGAGCGCCCTAGCGTCGGGCCCGGCCAGCCAACCCAGCGTGTCTTCGAAGCACACCCGCGACGCATCGAACACGCGAGCGGGCTCCTCGGGCCAGCTCATCGGCGACCACCCCTGTCGCTCCCGGCTGCCCTCGTAGCTGCGCGGCGGGCCAGCAACGCAACGACGCCTGCGTGCGCGGCTGCCTCCAGCTCAGCCCGGGCCACTTCATAGCGGGCCAGTGCCGCGGTGACCTCGACCACTTCTGCATCGCTGAGCGTCACGGTCTTGGTCCGACCCGCCTCGGTGTAGATGAACGCCGGGCTCTCATGCACCTCACCGGTGACGCACCGACACGACGCCTTGCCGCAGCGGCGGCGAAACGTCGTGAGGCTGCCGTGCAGCACCAATAGTCGGACTCGGGGTGCGATACAACGCATCGTAGCTCCTGTCTGTAGACTCTGGTAACTACAGACAGCTCACCCCATCACGAGGTCGAAATGGTGGATCCCCACGCCCGAACGAACTTCAGGCCCCAGGCTCACGATCGAGGAGTCGTCACTCCAGCGGAGCCGCACCCATAGCATTCCGAGGACCACCGCGACCGGTGCCGACGTGGAGCCTTGCCTTCCGTCGGCCCGCAGGCGGTCGTGCCATCCTCGCGGCATCGAACCGGACCAACAACCCGGAAGTC
>JAYUDU010000064.1:0-2515 GCA_043739605.1 Acidimicrobiales bacterium
TCCAAGTGACTGCACGCGCTGGGCGAGGCGCTCGGCCAGCGCGTCGACACCCATTGCTCGCAGGCGGGCCGCGGCCAGCTCGACACCCAGGGGCAGACCCTCGAGACGCCGGCAGATCTCCGCGACTGCGCGCGCGTTCTCGTCGCTCAACGCGAACTGTGGCACTGCGGTTTGGGCCCGAGCGACGAAGAGCTGCGCCGCGGGTGACGCTTGCACGTCCTTGCACGTCGCCGCGTCGGACGACGGGAGCGCCAACGGCATGAGGACCGACACGAACTCGCCGGCCAGGCCGAGTGGCTGGCGGCTCGTGGCGAGAATGCGAAGCTCGGGGCAGGAGCTGCGGAGCCGATCCACCAACGGTGCCACGGTGTCGGTCAAGTGCTCACAGTTGTCGAGCACGAGCAGGATCCGGCGGGGCGCGAGGTACTCGATGATCGTCTCGTCGAGCGTGCGGTACTGGCGCTGCTGGATGTCGAGGGCATGGGCAATCACCCGTGCCACGCCGGCAAGATCACGCACCGTCGCCAGCTCGACGAGGGTCACGTCGATCGCGGACTCGCCCGCCACCTTCGCCGCCGAACGGAGCGCCAAGCGCGTCTTGCCCACTCCCCCTGGACCGGTGACGGTGACCACGGAGTGGTTCCCCAACGCCTCGACCAGCTCGCCGACCTCGGGATCGCGGCCCACGAACGACGTCGAACCCAGGAGCCGCGCGACGACCGCGGTACCGGGCGACGAGACACGCGCCGGCGACCGCAGGGAAGGGTCATCGGCGAGAATGTGCTGCTCGAGCTCACGGACCTGGGTCGAGACATCGAGGCCGACCTCCTCACCGAGTCGTCGCCGCAACTCGTTGGCCCGCCGGAGCGCCTCGGCCTGTCGACCGGTGCGATGCAAGGCCAGCATCAACAGCACCCAGAACCGCTCCCGAAGCGGATGGCGCTCTACCAGGGACTCGAGCTCGGAGACCACCGACGCCGCATCGCCGCACTCGAGCGAGGCGGATGCCCACTGCTCCGTTGCGACCAGGCGGAGCTCGTCGAGCCGCAGGGCTTCAGGCCGCACCGGATACAGATCGGCGTGTTCCCCGAACGCCGACCCCCGCCACAGACCCAGCGCTTCGGCCAGCAGTGGTACCGCGTCGGCCCCGGCCGCCTGGCGCGATTGTTGGAGCAGCGTCTCGAATCGCGCTGCGTCAAGCCCGCCGTCGGGCATGTCGAGCATGTAGCCCCCGGCCTGTCGCGCGATCGCGGTCTCAGGTCCGAGTACCGCTCGCAGCCGCGACACGTGGCTCTGGAGGGTCGCCGTCGCCGACAGCGGCGCCTCGTCGCCCCACACGGCGTCGATGAGCAGATCCACCGACACAGATCGGCCGCGATTGGCGGCCAGGACTGCCAGGACCTGTTGCGCCTTGGGACCGCCCAGCGACGACCGTATTCCGCGACGCTCGAACGCTACGGGACCGAGCACGAGAAGACCGACGGGACACCGCACTGACTCATCGTCGTCGCGACGCATGCGATCCGCTGTCAACCCGCGTGCGCTCCTCCACCAAAGGGTCCCAACGGACCGTGAGTGTTCTGCAAGCACGATAGGTCAGAGTCCACGATGACAAACCGACACGCCCAACCCATCGAGAGGAACGACGCATGCACATCACCAAGGATTTGATCCCGGTCAAGATCGACGTCCCAGGGGCAACCGCCCGGCAGATCTGTGACTTCGGCGATGCCACGGGGTACGGCGCAATCGGGGGCGAGTACTTCTCCCTCGGAGCGGGAACGGACATTGCCCCCCTTCTGGCGGGGCTCGCCGGCGACTCGTGCCACGCACCGCACTGGGGCTACATGATTTCCGGGACGCTGGCCGTCACCTACGGCGACGGATCTGACGAGACCTGTACCGGCGGCGACATCTTCTACTGGCCACCCGGCCACAGCGTTCGGGTCATCGACGCCGCCGAGGTGATCCTGTTCAGCCCCCAAGCCGAGCACACAAAGGTCATGGACCACATGCTCGACAAGATGACGCAGAACTGAATCGTTCGCCAACACCCATCGCCATCAATCAACAACCCGAGGAGTGCTCAGAACCATGGACCCGACCCAACAACTCGCCGTCATCTTGCCCATGCTCACCAACATCGTCGGCCGCATCGAACCGGCACAGCTCGACGCTCCGACGGCGTGCGCCAAGTTCACCGTCCGCGGCGTGCTCGACCACATGGTGGGCGGAGCAGCAGCCTTCGCACCCGCTTTCCGTGGCACCGAGCCCAACGCGGACGTCGCGTCCCCTCCCTCGCCGACCGAAGTCCATCCCGCGGCCCGCTTCCGCGCCGCCATGGCGGACCTACTCGACGCAGTCCAGAGCCCCGGAGCCCTCACCCGCATCGTCGATGCACCGTTCGGCGAGGTTCCCGGGGAGGTGTTCGCCCGGTTCGTGGCCTTCGACGGACTCATCCACGGCTGGGATCTTGCCTCGGCGACCGGGCAGCCCTACAACCCACCCGAGGAAC
>JAYUDU010000065.1:0-6614 GCA_043739605.1 Acidimicrobiales bacterium
TCTGCCAGCAGCAGCTCGCCTTCTGTGGGCGCGCCGTAGGTCGTGCCACGAACGGCCGCCTCCTGCACCGCCCGAACGATCGCAGGGTGCGCGTGGCCAAGGATGGATGCGCCGTAGGACTGGACGTAGTCGATGTACTCCGTTCCCTCGACGTCGGTCACATACGCACCACGCGCACTGGCGACGATGTACGGCGTGCCGCCCCCCACCGAACGGAACGATCGAACGGGTGAGTTGACGCCGCCCGGAAGTACAGCCTTCGAACGTTCCCACAGCTCGGCGTTGGTGCTCACGTGCCGAGCCTACGGCGCTCGCCGATGACCCGGTCAGTGGATGCTGCGGTGCGGCACGCACGCACCCGGCACTCGCCGCGGCCTACCTTGCGCAGTGCTGTGGCGCCGTTCGACCCGATGACGGCGTTCGACGCCTCTGCCGTGCTGGCCGGACTCGATGCTGCCGCGCGTGCCGCGCTGATCAAGGCTGGCCGCCCGGTACTGACGCGCGCCGGAGCCGATCTCCTCGTCGAAGGCGCGCCGAACGGCGATGCCCACGTCGTGCTGAGTGGCTCGTTCTCGATCAGAAGGGGCGGCGTGCTCGTGCATACGGCCCGCATGGGCGAGATCATCGGCGACCTGAGCCTGCTCACGGGCAGACCATCGTCTGCGACGGTGACCGCCCGACGGGACGCAACCACGCTGTGCATCCCCCACATCGCCGTGGACGCCGCCCTCGCGACGTCGGCCGGTGGCACTCGCCGGCTCGCAGAGCACCTCGCCGGGCTCGTGGCAGACGCCGCGCCGCCCGCGATCCCCGTTGCCGAACCCGTTCGCGTCATCGCGCTGATCAGCCCCTGCCATGTCGACGACGCCGGCCTCGTCGAAGAGATCGGCCGCGGCTTGGCGGCGGGGCTCGCTCATCTTGACGTCGCCGTGGTCGCGGAGATCGGTCCCTCAACTGACCCAGACGGTGAGGTGTTCGCTGGCGACCTGGCGTCGATCGAAGATGCCCACGACCTCGTGGTCCTCCTCGCGACGGGGGATCCCGCCTGGGTATCTGCGTGCCGTCGGCAGGCAGACCTCGTGATGATCGTGGTCGACCCCGCAGCCTGTTCTCCTCCCCGGCGCGCCGCTCCAACGACCGCAGAGGGAGCGCCCGTCCACCTCCTGCTCGTCCACGCCGGGCGACCGCGCGATGCCATGCCGTGGTTGCGCACCACCGGCGCCTCCACCGTGCATCACGTCAGCGCCGCCGCCCCTTCCGCCGAACGCGACCTCGCTCGCGTCGCTCGCCTCGTGACCGGGCGCGGCGTCACCCTCGTGTTGGGCGGCGGCGGACCGCGCGGCTTTGCTCACATCGGGGTCGTGCGCGCCCTCGTGCAACGCGGCATACCCATCGACGCCGTCGGGGGCACCAGCATCGGCAGCCTCATGGCTGCAGCCGTCGCCATGGGGTGGTCGCCTGAGGAGATCGAGGCCCGCGCCTACGACGGACTCGTGCGCACCAAGGGCCTCCTCAGCCCGACGCTCCCACTTGTGAGCCTCTCGTCGGGACGAACGGTGACGCGTCTCTTGCGCAGCGAGCGCCTCTTCGGGGAGGTACAGGCCGAGGATCTGGGCTTACCGTGGTTCGCTGTAGCGGCATCGCTCGATCGAGCCGAGGCGGTCGTGCTCGATCGAGGCCCGGTGTGGCGTGCCGTCCGTGCCAGCACCGCGCTGCCCGGCGTGCTGCCGCCGGTGCCGGACGGCGATGACCTGCTGGTCGACGGCGGCGTCATCGACGACCTGCCCGTCGGCATCATGCGGCACCGTCACGGTGGCACCGTGCTCGCCGTGGATCTGCAGCCGGACGGCGACCTGCCGCCGCCGGGCTATACCGGCCCCCACCTCTCCGGCTGGCGCCTCGCTGGACAGATGGTGCGACGCCGCGGTTGGGTACCAGGTGTCCCGAACCTGGTCGAGATCGTGCTCCGCTCGAAGGAGGTCGGGGGCCGCCGCGCCCAGCGGATCGCACTGGATGCAGACGCCCCTGACGTGGTGTTCCGCCCGCCCGTGGGCGATGTGCCCGCTCTCGAGTTCAAGGCGGCAACGCACCTCGTCGCCATCGGCGAACGACACGCGCACGCAGTCCTCGATGCGCTGGAGGCCGCCGGGCGCAGCCCGGGGGCGGAGCACAAGGGCGAGTAGGCGCGATTGGGCGGCGCAGGCACACTGGCATCGCCAACGCAATCTCTTCCCCGTGAACGCCTCGACGAACCACCGATTTGAGGGAACCATGTCAGACGATGACATCATCCGCCGCCAAGAGTTGGTCGACCAGCTCACCGATGCGTTCGGGGCAGTTGCCGCCGCGTACTTCATCGAGCGGATCGCACCGATGAACTGGCACGAACTGGCGTTGAAAACGGACACCTTGGCGCTCAAGGCCGACCTCGACATCGTGAGAGTCGACCTCGACAGCGTCAAATCCGACGTCGCCGTACTCAAGACCGACGTCGCCGTACTCAAGACCGACGTCTGCGTACTCAAGCTCGACATGCACGATGTGAAGGCCGAGCTCGCATCGTTCAAGTTCGAGGTGCGAAGCGATTTCCGCCACGTGGACGAGATGGCGGCCGTGAGGTTCGCCGCGACCGAAAAGCTGCTCGAAGCGCGCATCGCTACCGCGGGCGCAACGACGACGAGGGCCATCGTCATGGCGCTGTTGTTGGCGTCGTTCGGCACCATCGGCATCAACATGGCGATCGTCCGCATCCTGGTCCGGTAGCGGGCAAACCGCGACGCAACGCGGCTCAGAAGGAGGCGGCGGGGAGCTCCATCAAGAGGTCCTTGCCGGCGGTGACGGTCGGGAGGAGGCCGTGGGTCTGTGGCAGCACGTGCTCTGCGAAGAAGCGGGCTGTCACGATCTTGGTCTCGTAGAACGTCCGTTCTTCGCCGGACGCGCCCCGAACGAGCAGACGGTGAGCAGCCAACGCCCCCCGAGCAGCCATCCACCCGCCGACCGTGGTCGCGAGCATGCGCAAGAAGGGCGTCGCGCCTGACATCGCGTCGACCTGGTCGGCTGCGCCGAGGTACGTCACGGCATCCTCGACTGTCGCGACTGCGGCCGTGAGGCGCTTCCCCATGGAGATGAGTCCGACATCGCCGGTCCCCGCGAGATCTGCAGCGGTCGCGTCAACCCGTCTGAGCGTCTCCGCGAGCACCGCCCCGCCCCGCAGCGAGATCTTGCGGAACACGAGGTCGAGGGCTTGGATGCCATTCGTTCCCTCGTAGATCGGGGTGATGCGAGCGTCCCTGAAGAACTGAGCGATGCCCGTCTCCTCTATGTACCCCACGCCACCGTGCACCTGGATGGCGTGCGAGGTGAGCTCGCAGCCAAGGTCTGTTCCCCATGCCTTCACGAGCGGCGTATACAGGTCGACCACCTCCCGTGCCGCCGCGCGCACGCCTTCGTCTGGGTGGTGGCGCGCGAGGTCGACATGCTCCGCCTCGACGTAGGCGAGCGCCCGCAGCGCCTCGATCTGGCTCCGCATCGTGAGCAAGGTCCGGCGCACGTCGGGATGTTCGACGATGGCCGCCGGGCCGGGGCCGGACGCGCCCGGGGAACGCCCTTGCTTGCGTTCTTTCGCATACGCAGCCGCACGCTGGTAGGCCGCCTCGGCCAGTCCGAGTCCCTCAACACCAACCGACAGGCGGGCGTTGTTCATCATCGTGAACATCGCCTTCATGCCCGCGTGCTCCGGCCCGAGGAGCCAGCCGAGCGCGCCGTCGTACTCCATGACGCACGTTGGGCTTCCGCAGATGCCCATCTTGTGCTCGATCGACACGACGTTTGCCGCGTTTCGAGCCCCGAGGCTGCCATCGTCGTTCACCAAGCGCTTCGGGACGACGAACAGACTGATGCCCTTGGTGCCGGGCGGTGAGCCCAGAGTACGAGCGAGCACGAGGTGGACGATGTTCTCTGCCATGTCGTGGTCGCCGTAGGTGATGAAGATCTTCGTCCCGCTGATGCGCCATGCCCCGGGCACGTCGTCGGCCGGAACGGCTTTGGTGCGGAGCGCGCCCACGTCGGAGCCGGCGTCGGGTTCTGTGAGGTTCATGGTGCCCGTCCACTCACCGCTGATCATCTTGGAGAGGTACGTCTGGCGCTGGATCTCGTCGCCCCACACCTCGAAGGCATCGATGGCGCCCTGGGTGAGCAGCGGGCACAAGGCAAACGCGGTGTTGCACGAGTTGAACATCTCCTGCTGCGCGATTGCGACGGTCCACGGGAAGCCACCGCCTCCATAGCCGGGCTCGAACGGCACCGCACCCCAACCGGCGGCTACGTACTGGGCGTACGCGTCCTTGAAGCCGTCGGGCGTGACGACGCTGCCATCGACCACCTTCGAGTGCTGTCGATCGCCGACTGCGTTGATGGGCTCGAGGATGTCGGTGGCGAACCGGCCCCATTCCTCGAGCACCGCCATCGCGGTGTCGAGGTCGGCGTGGCCGAAGCCTTCGAGCTTGGTCAGCGCGCCGTAGTCGCAGACGTGCTCCAGCACGAACCGGATCTCACGGAGCGGGGGGCTGTAGGGGGCCATGCCCCAGATCTTCCCACCGCCGCGAGTGCCGCCTCGCTGAACGGTGGTCAGGCGTCAAGAACCAATCGGCGCACACGCTCACGCCTGCGCTGCTGTGCGATCGCTACCGTGCGACCATGGACGAGGAACGAGCCGCGCTGATCGAGGAGCACGCCGCGCTCGACACGCTGGTCAGCGGGCTGACCCCCGAGCAGTGGCGGCTGCCATCGGCGTGCGCGGGCTGGGACCTGGCCGACGTGCTCGTACACCTGTCACAGACCGACGGGATGGCGGTCGCCAGCCTCGAAGGCCGGATGACCGGCTTCCTCACCGAACGCCTCGAAGGCTTGGCGCCTGCGCCGTCCATCGATGACTCCGCCGCCGCGATGGTGGCCAACGAGCGGCCCGCTGACGGGGCCGCCGCGCTGGAGCGGTGGCGTGCGGCATCACGCGCGGTGGACGCGGGCCTGGCGGCGATCGAACCCCGGGCCCGCGTCACCTGGGTGGCGGGCACGCTCACGGCCAGAACCCTTGCGGTCACACGGCTCGCAGAGTGCTGGATCCACGCCGGCGACGTCGCCGCCGGACTGGGCGTCTCGCTCGCTCCGACGGATCGACTGCGCCACATCAGCCGCCTCGCCTGGCGCACGCTCCCGCACGCTTTCGGTCGCGAGGGCCTGACGATGACCGGGCCGGTCGCGTTCCACCTCACTGGCCCAGGAGGCGTCGGGTGGGACCTCGTGCCCGACGAGCCGGCGACGACGATCGTCGCCGGCACCGCCGCCGACCTGTGCGCCGTCGCCTCACGACGCGTCGCGTCCGACGCGACGGACCTGGTGGCAACGGGCCCCGACGCCGCCGCCGTCCTCGCCCTCGTCCGCACCTGGGCCTGACGCTCCGCGCCGCGCAAGCGCAGCCGCCCCTTCGGCGTACCGGCGCCCGACCGTGGCGAGACACCGATCGTCGAGCCGCACCGCACCGACGGGGGTCGCAGCGCCGGGCTCAGCCGAGGAGCTCGGCGACCTCGGCGGCGAAGTAGGTGAGGATGACGTCCGCGCCGGCGCGCTTGATCGACGTGACGTGCTCGAGCGCGACCGCGGTTCCGTCGATCCAGCCCCGCTCTGCAGCCGCCTTCACCATGGCGTACTCGCCGGACACGTGGTACGCCGCGACGGGAACGTCGACCATGGCCGCCACGTCGCTGATGACGTCGAGGTACGCGAGCGCCGGCTTGACCATGACCATGTCGGCGCCCTCTGCGATGTCGTCGGCGACCTCGGCCAGCGCCTCGCGTCGGTTGCGCGGATCCTGCTGGTAGCCCTTGCGGTCCCCGCCACCGACGATGGTCACATCGACGGCATCACGGAAGGGTCCGTAGAGCGCGCTGGCGTACTTGGCCGCATAGGCGAGGATCGCCTGGTGGGTGAAGCCGGCGCCGTCGAGCGAGGCGCGGATCGCTCCTACCTGGCCGTCCATCATCCCTGAAGGGGCGATCACGTCTGCTCCGGCGGTGGCCTGGGCGACGGCGATGCGCCCGTACAGCTCGATGGTGGCGTCGTTGTCCGGCTGGCCGGTGGCATCGAGGATGCCGCAGTGGCCATGGTCGGTGTATTCGTCGACGCACAGGTCAGCCATCAGGACGATGCGATCGCCCAGATCGTCACGTAGGTCGCGCAACACCACCTGCACGATGCCGTCTGGATCGAACGCGCCGCTCCCGATCGCGTCCTTAAAGGCCGGGACCCCAAAGAGGATGACGCCAGGAACCCCGAGATCGGCGAGTCGAGCAACCTCGGCGCGGAGGCTCTCGCGGGTGTGCTGCCACTGGCCGGGGAGGCTGAGGATCGGCTGCGGTTCGTCGATCCCCTCGCGGACGAACAGCGGAGCGATCAGGTCGTCAGGACTGAGCCGCGTCTCAGCGACCAGACGCCGGAGTGCAGGGGTGCGACGGAGGCGGCGGAGGCGCCGGTCGGGAAAGGCCACGTGGCCAGGTTACCGATGCCCTCGACGATGTCTCAACCTCTTCGGCATACTGCGCACATGGCTGCCGACACGT
>JAYUDU010000066.1:0-6608 GCA_043739605.1 Acidimicrobiales bacterium
GCCGCGTTCACTCGATCCCGGCTCGACCAGCTGACCGACCAGGCCAAGCAGTGGGGTGCCAAGGGCCTCGTCTGGATGCGCGTGGAAGAAGGTTCCCTCGAGTCACCGGTGGCCAAGTTCCTGTCAGAGGACGAGCTCGCCGCGCTCCGGTCGACGATGGGCGCGTCCGTCGGCGACCTCATCCTCCTCGTCGCCGACGACAAGGTCATGACGTGCAAGGTGCTCGGCCTGTTGCGGCTTGAGCTCGGAAGGCCCCCGGTCAACGACGGGTCGCTGCACTTCAGCTGGGTCGTCGACTTCCCGCTCTATGAGGGCATCAACGACCAGACGGGCAAACCGGAGGCGGCGCACCACCTGTTCACGATGCCCAACGACGACGACCTCGCCGCCGGCCTGTTGGAGAGCGACCCGCTCGCGGTGCGCGCCCAGTCCTACGACCTCACGCTCAACGGATGGGAGCTCGGTTCTGGCAGTGTCCGGATCCACCGGTCCGACGTCCAGCAGCGGGTGTTCGACGTGGTCGGCATCGACTCGGTCACGGCGGAGCAGAAGTTCGGCTTTCTGCTCGATGCCTTCCGTTACGGCGCCCCGCCCCACGCCGGGTTTGCGTTCGGCATCGACCGCCTCGCGGCGCTCCTCGCCGGAGAGGAGAACATCCGCGAGATCATCGCCTTCCCCAAGACTCAGTCCGGCTCCGACCCCCTCACCGAGGCCCCTTCCGCCCTGTCCGAGGCCGACCTCACCCTGTACGGCCTGCGTCTGCTCCCTCCGAAAGGCTGAAGTCGAGGCTAGGAGGGTGCTGAAGTAGCAGGCAACGAAGGGGCCGACTGCCCGGTTGACTGCACCCCAGGAGTCGATGCTGGCTTGCCGTCCACTACTTCAGGACTCTTCTCGGGCAGCCGAGGTCGGGTCAGGATCCGGCGGAGTCGGTCCGCGCCGCCATCGCCGCGTCGAGTGCCGACCTCAGCGCCGCCGCGGCCTGCTCGGGATTTGCGCTGTGCGTCAGCCACCGCACCGCGACCACGCGATCGCCGCCGGCAGCCACGATTGGTCCGACGGTGTCAGGGTTGGCTCCACCGGTCACGAACACCGGCCGGCCCGCGCTGTGCGCAGTGGCGTAGGTGATGTAGCCGAGGCCGACGCCGTCGCGGTCGGGCTTGGTAGGCGTGGCCACGACTGGTCCAGCCGAGAGGTAGTCGACGGGCTCGAGGGTGGCCGTGTCGAGCTCTTCGGGAGCATGCGTTGATCGGCCGATGATGGCGTCTTGGCCGAGTACCCGGCGACACGCCCACGGCGGCAGGTCGCCCTGGCCCACGTGGACGCCGTCGGCTTGTGCCACCAGGGCGAGATCGGGACGGTCGTTCACGATGAACGGCACATCGTGGGCGCGACAGACGTCGCGCATGGCCAGCGCCGCCGCCAGCAGCGCGGCACCCTCAAGGTCCTTGTCGCGCAGCTGAACGATGTCGACGCCGCCGGCGATGCAGGCAGCCACGAACCCGACGAGGTCACCCGTGGCCTCTCGCGCATCGGTGCACAGGTACAGCCTCCGGCCCACGAGGAGCGGGTGCTGGCGCGCCCCAGTGTGGTCGTCAACCACCGGCAACCGCCCGCACGATCTCGAGACGATCGCCATCGCCGAGGCGGTGCTGGGGGAAACATGCACGGTCCACGGGCTGGCCATTGTGCTCGACCAGCACCCATTTCGCACCGAGCGACAATCGAGCCAGCACGTCGTCGACGGTACATCCGTCCTCAAGATCGGCGAGATCGGTGCCGTTGACCACGAGGTGCACGATGCGACGGTAGTGGCCGCCCTACCCTCCACCGTGATGGCAGACGACCCCATGCCGGCATTTACCGCAGACCCCGTTGTTTCGTTCATCGACGTGCACCGCTCGTTCGGTGGGGTGATGGCTGTGGACGGGCTGTCGTTCGAGGTTCGAAGGGGAGAGGTGACGGTGCTGCTCGGTCCGAACGGCGCCGGCAAGACGACGGCCTTGCGCATGGTCACCGGCGCGCTGCTGGCCGACTCCGGCACGCTCAGGGTCCTCGGCCTCGACCCGGACAAGGACGGCCAGGCCGTGCGGGCGGCGATCGGCGTCGTCTCGGCGAAGCCTGCGCTGTACGACCGCCTCTCGGGTTGGGACAACCTGCGCTACGCCGCAGAGCTGTGGAACCTTGGCCCGAAGGCGCCGATCGCCGAGGCAGCAGACCGGTTCGGCATCGGCTCGGCCTTGCACAAGCGAGTCGGCGGCTATTCCACCGGCATGAAGACTCGCCTCGCCCTTGCCAGAGCCATCCTGCATGACCCAGAGTTGCTGCTGCTCGACGAGCCGACGTCTGGCCTCGACCCAGAGTCCAGCCAAGCGGTGCTCGGCCTCATCGACGAGATGGCCGCTTCGGGAAAGACGGTCATCATGTGCACCCACCTGCTTCTTGAGGCAGAGGGGCTCGCCGACCATGTCGTCATGCTCCAGGACGGCAAGGCCGCAGTGGCTGGGTCTCCCGAAGCCCTCGTGCGACGGTACTGGCCTGATCCAGAAGTGCTCCTCGACGCCGAAGATCAGGTGGCGCTCGCCCATGCGCTGATGGGTGACGGCCTGCCGACCGGTGTGCTCGGCATCGAGACGCCGGCGGCGCCACGCACGGGGGTGTCACTGCGCCTCGACCGCATCGACCGCGTGGGCGACATCGTTGCCGGCCTCAGCGCGGCCGGCGTCCGCCTGACGCGCGTCGTTCCCCACGAGCCAACGCTTGAAGAGCTGTATTTGACCGTCCGACGCACGAGCGGCGGCTATGAACCAGAGGCCCACGGCCTCCCAGAGGTGCGTCGATGACCGCAGTCCAGACCCTCCCGATGCCTGCACCCAAGCCGCCCGAGGGCCTGGTGAGAGGGGCGTTGCCGAAGCGGTCGCGCAGCCGCGTCCTGACCATCGCCCGCACCGACCTGCGCCAGCTGGCGCAGAGCCCGGACTTCTGGGCGCCGATGCTGGTCCTCGCGGCGTTCTTCTTCGTCATCGTGCCCACCGGCCTGCTCTTGGGGATCACCCACGCCGGGGAGAGTCCGACCCTCACCAAGGCTGCCGCGACGCTCGATCTGCTTCCGGACGGCGCCAGGGCGACCATCAACAAGCGCGTCGGTGGCGGGAACGCGGCCGCCGGCAAGGCGGCCAGCGCCGCGACGCGCACCAGCTACGCACTGGCCGTGTACCTGTTCGCTCCACTCGCCGTGATCGTCCCGATGACCATCTCCACCGCAGTCGGTGCCAACACGCTGGTCGGAGAGCGCGAGAAGGGAACGGGGGAGTGGCTCGCGCAGACCCCCGCCTCGGAACGTGACATCTATCTGGGCAAGCTCATCGCGTCGCTGCTGCCCGGCTACGCCACGACGTTGATCGGGTTCGGCATCTATTCACTTGTCGTCAACACCATCGTCGGCCCCAAGGTCGGCGGATGGTTCTTCCCGACCAGAGACTGGTGGATCCTGATGTTGTGGGTCGTGCCGCCGTTCCTCGCGCTCACCCTCACCGTGGTGCTGCGCCTCTCCGGTCGAGTGAAGTCGGCCGCAGCAGCCCAACAGGCATCGGGACTGGTCACGCTGCCCCTCATCCTGGTCTCGTACGCCCAGTCGAGCGGCGCCCTGTTCGGCGCTTCCAACTCCGGCATCATCTTCGGGGGTGTCGCATGGGCCGGCGCCATCTACGGGTTGGCGCGGGGCCAGCGCGCCGTGCGGCGAGCCAAGCTGTTGGGCGTCGACTGACGCACGGGCTTGGGACCCGAGCGAAACGCTCAGCCCTTCTTGGCGGTTGCCTTGGCGATCTTCGGGGCCTTCGGGGCCTTGGTCGGGGCTTCGTTGCGCGCCGCCGCCTTCATCTGCTGCTTGAAGGCTCTGACCTTGAGCAGTGACTCTGGACCGGTGATGTCAGCGACGGAGCGGTGGGACCCGACCTCGCCGTACACGCCCGCAGCCTCGCGCCAACCCTCGGGCCGCACACCCAGTTGCTTGCCGAGCAGCGCCGTGAAGATCTTGGCCTTCTGTTCGCCGAACCCGGGAAGCGCCTTGATGCGCTTGACGAGATCCTTGCCGGTGGCTGCGGTGGTCCACAGGGTGTCCGCCCTCCCGCCGTACTCGTCAACGAGCACCTGGCACAACGCCTGCACCCGCACCGCCATCGCCGCCGGATAGCGATGGAGCGCCGGCGGGGTGCAGAACGCCGTGATGAATGCCTCGGTGTTCCAGGTGGCGATCTGGGTGGCCGTCAGCTTCTTCACCCCGAGCCGGGGGAGGAGGTCACGCGGGCCCTTGAACGCCTTCTCCAGCTGGATCTGCTGGTCGAGCACCATGCCGATGAGGAGCGCAAGCGCGTCCTTCGAGAGGAGCGCGTCGGCCTCGGCATCGAGCGAGAGGTGAAGGTCGACCCTGGTGGTGGTGGCGGCCATGGGCGCAGCATCGCGCGTGGCCGCTGGGTGCGCTGACATTGGCAGGTATAGGGCTCGCTCGGCATGGGCACCCCAGTGGCATGACCTACGGAGCAGCCATCTTCCTCATCGCCGTCGGCGCCATCATGCGCTTTGCGGTGACCGCCAGAGTTGCCGGCATCGACCTGGCAACCGTCGGCCTGATCCTCATCGGAGCGGGCGCCATCGGCATCGTGATCGGTCTGTTGCAGACCCTGAGCGGGCGCACCGCCAAGACCGTGGTCGCCACATCTGGTCCCGGGGGCGACCGCATCACCGAGACCCGCCAAGAGATCCGCTAGCCAGCAACGACGTCCGACATGGCCCGGCCCTGGTGGCTGGGTCGTGTCGGATCGTGAACCCGTCAGGCATGAAGCGGGTCGCCGGCTGCGGCGTCGAGGCCGAACGAGACGATCGCGGCCGTGACCTCATCCGGCTTCGCAGCGCCTTCGGTGGCCAGGGCCGCCAGCACGGCCACCACGATGTGCCCGGCGTCGACCTCGAAGTGGCGACGGAGAGCCTCTCGATCTGCGGAGCGGCCGTAGCCGTCGGTGCCAAGCGGTGTGAACGACCGATCGCCGACGAACCGGGCGACTTGTTCTGGCACGATCTTCATGAAGTCGGTCACCGCGACGATGGGGCCGGCGCCGCCGGCGAGACAGCGGCCCACGTAGGTTGATCGAGGCTCGGTTTCGGGATGCAGCCGGTTCCATCGCTCTGCGCCGAGGGCATCCTCGCGCAGCGCCTTGTACGAGGTAGCGGACCACGCGTCGACGCTCACGTCATAGGACGTCGCAAGGATCCGCTGGGCTTCGAGGGCGGCGCCTTGGGCCGAACCAGAGAAGAGGATCGTGGCTCGTCTGGTTGGTCCGTCCACTGCCGGGCTGAAGAGGTACAGGCCGTTCACGACGCCAGCGACGAGCGCCTCGTGCGAGAGGTGCACCGGATGCGCGGGCATCGGGTAGTTCTCGTTGTAGAGCGCCAGGTAGTAGAAGCAGTCCTCGGGTTCGCCGCCGTCGGTGCCGTACATGCGCCGAATGCCATCGGCAACGATGATGGCCGTCTCGAACGCGTAGGCGGGGTCGTAGGTGCGGATGTTGGGCACGGTGGACGCAAGCACGAGCGAGTGTCCATCCTCGTGTTGGAGGCCTTCGCCGTTCAGCGTCGTGCGGCCCGCGGTTGCGCCGCACAGGAAGCCGCGGCCTCGCATGTCGCCGAACGCCCAGATGAGGTCGCCGACGCGCTGAAAGCCGAACATCGAATAGAAGATGAAGAAGGGCACAAGGGGCTGACCCCACGTTGCGTATGCGGTACCCGCCGCCGTGAAGCTGGCCATGGAGCCGGCCTCGCTGATGCCCTCCTCAAGGATCTGGCCTTGCGCGGACTCGCGGTAGGACAACTGCAACCCGGCGTCAACCGGCTCGTACTTCTGGCCGAATGGGGCGTAGATCTTGACTTCAGAAAACAGTGCATCCATCCCAAACGTGCGGGCCTCGTCGGGGATGATTGGCACGATTCGCGAGCCGATGGTGGGATCCCGCAGCAGGTTCCTGAGCATCTTGGTGAAGGCCATCGTCGTCGAGACTGCCTGGCCCTTGGAGCCATCGGCGAACTCTGAGAACGCGCTGTCGTGAGGGCCGGTGAGGCGAGCTTGGCGAACGACTCGGCGCGGCACGGAACCATCGAGACGCCGCCGCTGTGCCATCAGATACGTGTGCACGTCCGAACCGGGCTCCGGGCGGTAGTAGGGAGGGCGGTCCTCGTCGAGGGCCGCGTCGGGAAGCTCGTCTTGCAGGTACAGCCGGTCGCGCATGGCCTTGAGCTGGGCCTTGCTCAGCTTCTTGATCTGGTGGGTGGCGTTGCGAGCCTCGATGCCCGGTCCGAGCGTCCATCCCTTGATGGTCTTCGCGAGGATGACGGTCGGGCCGCCCTCGTGTTCTGTCGCGGCCTTGTACGCGGCGTACAGCTTCTTGTAGTCATGGCCGCCGCGGGGGAGGGCGATGATCTCGTCGTCGCTGAGATGCTCGACGATCTTGCGCAGTCGGGGATCCGGGCCAAAGAAGTGCTCCCGCGCATAGGCCCCGCCCTCGGTAGCGAACTTCTGCCACTCGCCATCGATCGTCGTGTTCATCTTGTTCAGCAGCACA
>JAYUDU010000067.1:0-6606 GCA_043739605.1 Acidimicrobiales bacterium
CATCGACGATGATCAGCGTCCGCTCGAACTGACCCATGTTCTGCGTGTTGATGCGAAAGTAGGCTTGCAACGGGAACTCGATCTTCACGCCTTTCGGCACGTAGATGAACGAGCCACCCGACCAGACGGCCGAGTTGAGCGCAGAGAACTTGTTGTCGTTGGCCGGGATGATCTTCCCGAACCACTTCTTCACGATCTCGGGGTGCTCCCGCAGTGCAGTGTCCATATCGCAGAAGATGACACCTTGCTGCTCAAGATCCTCTCGATTGCGGTGATAAACCACTTCCGATTCGTACTGAGCTGTGACGCCGGCGAGGTACTTCCGCTCGGCCTCGGGGATGCCCAACTTCTCGTAGGTGTTCTTGACCGCGTCCGGGAGGTCGTCCCAGACATCGACCTGCCCCAGCGTGGGCTTGATGTAATAGAAGATGTCGTTGAAGAAGATCTCGGACATGTCGCCGCCCCAGGTGGGCATCGGGCGACGCTCGAAGTGGCGCAGCGACTTGGTGCGGAACTCGCGCATCCAGTCGGGCTCGCCCTTCATCCACGACATCTCGTCGACCATCGCCTGGTCGAGGCCGCGCTTGGGCTTGAAGACGTAGTCCTCTGCATCGGACCAGCCAAGCTGGTACTTGCTGAGGTCGAGATCGTCAGCGGTGGTCACGCCGCACATCGTACCAGCGGATTTCCACTACGGGAAGAGTAGTAATCCGCAGAGGCCGCAACGCGCAACCTGAGAGTTGCACTAGGGTGCTGCCATGCGCATCCTGATGCTTGGCGGCACCAACTTCATCGGCCGGACGATCCTGGACGAAGCCATCGCCGTCGGCCACGAGGTCGCCATCAGCCACCGGGGGATCCACACGCCGCCAGACCTCCCCGACGTGGCGCGCATCGTGTGCGACCGCATGGCCCTGGCCGACCACAGGGCCGAGGTCGACGCGTTTGGGCCAGAGGCGATCATCGACTGCGTCGCCCTGTCGAGCGCCAGCACCCAGGCGGTGTTCGATGCCCTCCCCGACCCCGATCTGCGATGGGCCGTGCTGTCGAGCATGGACGTCTACCGGGCGTTCGCGTCCGTCAACACCGGCGAGATCACCGACGGCGCGCCCATCGACGAGACCTCCGCGGTGCGGGCCGACCGCTTCCCGTACCCCGACAACATGCCCGACTACTCGAAGCTCGACGTCGAGGACATCGTGCTCGCCAGGGGCGGCGTCATCCTGCGCCTCCCAATGACCTACGGCCCGAGGGACTACCAGCGCCGAGAGGAGGCCGTTCTGCGCCGCGTGAGGGCCGGCCGCACCCGCATGCCCGTCGGGACCGGCGGTGTGCTGCTTCCCAGGGGTTTCGTGGTCGACGTCGCCCGGGGTGTGCTCGCCGCCGCGACGGCGCCGGCCTCGCAGGTGTGCGGTGCGATCTTCAACCTGTGCGAGCAGCCGTGCCTACCGACGGGCCTGTGGGCTCGCGAGATCGCCACCGCGGCGGCGTGCGTGACGGGCAACGCGGCGATCGAGCTGATCCGCGTGCGGGACGACCTGTTGCCGCCGGATCTCGGGCTACTCGGCTCCATTGCCCAGCCCGTGGTGGTGGCGTCGGACAAGGCGCGGCGCATCCTCGGCTACGTGGATACGCCAGCGGCCGACGCCATTGCCACGAGTGTGGCGTGGCACCTGGCCCACCCTCCGGTCGCGCCCGAAGGCGCGGAAGGCGACGTCCTCCTCGCCGACATGGCCGACTTCGCCGCCGACGACGCCGCCCTCGCGGCGATGGCCGCGCTGGACCCCACCGCCGACTGACGCGTCCGGGTCGAGCGATGGTCTCAGCCGATCGCGGTTCGCCGAGGCAAGGACTGGTACCGCGGTGACCCGCCATGAGGGTCAGAACGGAACCAGAGCTCGGAGATGTGTGCGTCGTCCTGCGCCCGAGGCCAGCGAGCTCAGCGGCGGCTGACGCCGACCGGCTCGACCACCACCGGGCGGCCGCCGCGGACTGCAGACAGCATGCGGGTGGTGGCACGTACCACCAGATCGTCGGCGTCGCCGCTGACGTCGACCGAGGCCGCTCCGACGTTGGCGCGCACCGTTCCGCGTGCCAGGCGGTCTGTAGAAGCAGCGGCCACGGCGTCGACGAGCTTCGCCGCGACCCGCGCCGCAGCGTCGCCACTGCTTCGGGGCAAGAGCACGGCCAGCTCGTCGATCCCCCATCTCGCGACGACGTCGGTGGTGCGCAGCACTGAGCGCATGTGGTCGGCGGCGGCCTCAAGAATGAGGTCGGCGGCGTCGACGCCAGCGACTGCCCTGACGGCATCGAGGCCGTCGACGCGCACCATGAGCAGCGCCCCCTCTGCTCCATAGCGCGCTGCGGTGGCGGTGTGGGTCCCGACGGCATCCTCGAACGCGACCCGGTTGAGCAGGCCGGTGAGTGGATCGCGGTCGGCCAGTCGGGCGAGCTGGGTCTCGAGTCGCCCGATCCGGGCGCGTGCGGCGAGCAGCGCCGCCTCGGCCGCCAGCGCTCTGACCTCCCAATCCATGCCGACCCCATCGTCCCCCACCGCGTCGACCTGAGGTGTTTGCGCCACTCTTGCAACGCTCAGCGAACGCCCGCCGCCCATGCGGCGAACATGGTGGCATAGCGGCCCCCCGCAGCCACGAGGTCTGCATGGCTGCCCACCTCCACGACGCCACCGATGCCGGTGAGGGGGTCGGTGTCGCAGACGATGACCCGGTCGGCCCGAGCTGCCGTGGTGAGACGATGTGCGACGACGAGCACGGTGCGCGATGCGAACAAGCGCTCCATCGCGCCCTCCACCTCTGCCTCGGTGCCCGGGTCCAGGTTGGATGTGGCCTCGTCGAGCACGAGAACGGCCGGGTCGGCGAGTGCGGCCCGAGCCAGTGACACCAGTTGTCGCTCCCCAGCTGACAGCCGACTCCCCCGCTCCCGCACCTCGGTCAGCAGGCCCTCAGGGAAGCTCTCGAACCTGCGCTCCAATCCGAGGCAGCGCACCGCCTCGCGCACCTCGGCGTCGCTGGCATGGCGGTCACCGATGCGCACGTTGTCGAGGATGGTGCCCTGGAACAGGTAGCCCTCCTGGGGAACCACGACGATGCGGTGGCGCAGCGACGCCAGCGTGGCGTCGCGCAGGTCGATGCCGCCGTAGTGGACGGAGCCCTCAGTCGGGTCGTAGAGACGAGCCAGCAGCTTGGCGAGGGTCGACTTGCCGGCACCCGTCGGCCCGACCAGAGCGATGCGCTCGCCCGGCTCAACATGGAGGTCAACGCCGTGCAGGACCGGCCGACCCTCGGTGTAGGCAAACGACATGCCCCGCACGTCGAGCGCAAGCGGAGGGCCGACGGGAAGATCGACCGCACCGGGCCGCTCGCGGACCGGCGAGTCTGTGTCCAATAGACCGAACAGCTTGTGCAGCGACGCTCCCGCCGATTGCACGGTGTTGAACAGCTGCGAGAGCTGCTGGATGGGCTCGAAGAGGTTGCCGAGGTACAGCACGAACGCGGCCAACGTGCCCACGCTCACCGAGTGGAGGTGGCTCCCAGAGCGGCGGTGGTACAACAACCCACCGACGCCCAAGACCCCAGCGAGCGCCGCAGTGCCGGCAAGCTCGATGACTGGGAAGTACGCGACGGCCTCCTTGTTGGCGTTGAGGTTGGCCCGAAACTGTGCGTCGTTGGCGACGGCGAACCGGGCTCGCTCGCCTTCCTCGCGGGCAAACGCCTGCACGACGCGCACGCCTGAGATGCCTTCCTGGAACGTGGAGAGCGTGGTGGAGACGCGGTCGCGGACGTCCAGATAGGCCCGATCGGAGCGGCGACGAAAGCGGATCGAGGCGACGACGAGCGGCGGCAGCGCCAACATCGTGACCAACGCCAGGGTCGGCGAGAGGGCGATGATGACACCGCACGAGGCGACGAGGAGCAACGCGTTCACGACGAACAGCGCAAGGCCCTGTTGCACAAGCTCAGCCAACGAGTCGATGTCGCTGGTCATCCGGGCGACGAGGCGACCGGTCTGCTCCTGGTCGAAGAACGACATCGACAGCGACTGGATGTGATCGAAGACCCGCACCCGCAGGTCCCGAAGGAACCGCTCGCCGACTGCGGTCACCAACAGGATCTGCACCCTGCCGAGCGCCATCGCGGTAGCGGCAAGCACGAGGAAGCCGATGGCAGACGACGCCAGCACGTGACGATCGCCGGTGCGCACGCCGTGGTCGATGCCACGGCGTACGAGCGCCGGACCGCCAAGCGTCGCCGCCGTCGACCCGAGGAGCACTGCCGCCGCAAGCCACGTCCGCCGGCGATGGGGCGCGAGGAGAACCCAGGCCCGACGCAGCACCTGCTGTGTGCCGGCCCGACCCAGCCGGTCTTCGGCTTCGACTGCGTGCATCGGTCGGTTCATCGTGCCGCCACATCGTGCGGACGGTCCTCAAGGATGGCCGCACGCGCCAACACCTCCCGGTACCGGCGATTGGTCTGCAGCAGACCCGAATGCGTCCCTTCCGCGACGATGTGGGCGCGATCGCCCGTCTCTGGGTGCACGTCGAGGAGCAGCACCCGATCTGCAAGCGCGATGGTCGCCGGGCGGTGGGCGATGACGATGGTCGTGCGTCCTGCCATGACCGTGGCGAGCGCCTCGCGGATCTCGTGCTCCTTCGACGGGTCGACGGCCGACGTCGCGTCGTCGAGGACCAGCACCCGAGGGTCGGCCACGATCGCTCGTGCCAACGCGAGCCGTTGGCGCTGACCACCGGACAGCGACTGGCCCCGCTCGCCGAGCACGGTGTCGTAGCCGTCAGGCAACCCCTCGATGAAGGTGGTCGCCCCTGCCAGCGCCGCGGCCCTGCGGACGACGTCCATGTCGATCGGACCGCCGTCGCGTGACGCCGCAAACGCGATGTTCGCGGCAACTGAAGCGGAGAACAGGAAGGTGTCTTCTGGAACGGTGGCGACGGCGTGACGGAGGGCGGTGATGGCCAGATCGCGCACATCGACGCCGTCGATGCGGATGGTTCCACCATCGACGTCGTAGGCCCGCCACAACAGCCGGGCGATGGTGGACTTGCCAGAGCCTGTCGGGCCGACGAGCGCGACCGACTCGCCAGCCGCGATGTCGATGTTGAGCTCGGCGACCACCGGCGAGGCGCCTGCGCTGTACGCGAACGTGACGGTGTCGAACTGCACCGCCCCAACACCGGCCGTGGCCGGTGCGGCACTCGCCGGGCGGGCCGGGAGCATCAGCGGCGCATCGGGGGACACCAGGAGGGGTTCCACCGAGAGGAGTTCGTCGAGGCGGGCGGCCGCGGCAATGGCCCGCTGGCTCTGGGCGACGATCCAGCCCATCATGCGGAGTGGCCACACCAGCAGCAGCACGTAGGCGTTGAAGGCGACCAGCGTGCCAAGGCTGAGGTGGTTGTCGATGACGCGGTTGCCGCCAAACCAGAGCACCGCCGCGAGCCCGAGCGCCGGGACCATGTCGAGGAGTGGCCCGTAGCTGGCCCGGATGCGGCCGAGGCGGAGCGATGAGGCGAAGACCCGGTCGCCTCGTTCGCGCAGCCGAAGGGATTGGGTGGCTTCGGCTCCGAACCCCTTGACGACGCGGATGCCGCTCACGGTCTCCTCAACCACCGTGGCCAAGCCTGCGAGCTCTTGTTGCACATCGACGCTGACGGGGAACAGTGCACGGGAGAAGCGAATTGCCAGCACCGTCATGGCGGGGAGGGCGAAGAGGGACAGGATGGCCAGTTGCCAGTCGATGGTGAGGAGCACAACTGTCACCGAGGAGATGATCGCAACGTTGCAGATGCCCAGCGGCACCAACATGAACAGGCCTTGCACCTGCTGAACATCGGTCGAGGCTCGACTCATCAGCTGCCCGGTCTGCGCGTGGTCGAAGAAGCTGGGGTCGAGCCCGATCAGGTGGTTGAAGAGCATGCCCCGCAGATCGGTCTCGACGCCGAGCGCAGACCGCGCCGCGAACCATCTGCGACCACCAGCGCAGGCCGCAGAGATCGTGCCCGCGGCGCCGATGCCGATGACCCAGCCGACGACAGAACCGTGCGGCGCCAACACGCCGTCGTCGATGGCCTTGCGGGTCAACGTCGGCACCAGGACCTTCAGCGAGGTCCACACGATGCCGACGGCGACGCCCGCGATGATCGTTGGGAGGTGCGGCCGGGCCGCGCGGATCAACAACCGCCTGCCGCGACGACCAGCGTCAACGGAATCCATCACTTGACCGGCGGTCGATGTATCCCCCACGGCCGCAGCCAACCACACGAGCGGGGGTTCTGTCCGGTTGGTTCCGAAGGTCAACTCGCCCGCGTTCCCGCCGACGTGGTGAACGTGCGGCTCGTGCGGGTGGGATTGGGACCGACGACTCGTGACGCGCCCGCCCGGCGTGACGGACCGACCGGGCCCGCGATCGAGTTGCACCCCCGGCTGACGATCATCGCGGGCCTCGACGAAGCCGAGCGGGCCGAACTGCTCGAGCTGTTGCTCGGGTGCCTGGTCGGGCGGTCGCGGCGCGCGGCGCAGACCTGGTGGGTGGACGGCGAGGGCGCGCCGCACCACGCACAGCTCGGCGTCGGCC
>JAYUDU010000068.1:0-6598 GCA_043739605.1 Acidimicrobiales bacterium
GTGGCCTCTGCGTCGTTGATGATGAAGCTCATCTCCGCCGGGGCGAGGCGCCAGTTGACGGCGACGTTGACCGCGTTGAGCAGCGCGCCACCCAGCAGCACATCGAAGTACTCGATGCCGTTCTTGTCGAGGAACGCGACGCGATCCTGGGAGCCGACCCCGGCGGCAACGAGCGCGCCGGCGACCTGTTTGGCCATGTCGTAGGTCTGGCCCCACGTCTGGTGCAGCGTGCCGCAGACGAACGCAGGTGCCGCGGGGGTCTCGGTTCCCCATCGGCGGACGATGCCCGCGATGCTGAAGCCTGTTGTAGCCATGGTGACGTCTCCCCGAGGTCCGATCTGGGCGCATCGAACCGAGGCGGCACGAGCCCGACGAGGCTACCGCGGACCACGGCGTCGAGATCAGGACCCGCGGCGCAGCGGCTCCCATGCTGTCCTCACGTCGCCGGCAGGATCGCCGACGAGGCTCGAGGCGGCGTCGAACACCTGGGTGGCGCGGGTGGTGGTGTCGTACGCAGGCCATCCGGGGCCGGTGGCCGGGTCCTGCGATGTGGCAAACGCCAGCCAGGCGGCGCTCATCTCATCGGCGATCGCCTGACGCCCCGGCGCGTCGCCGTCGCCGACGAACATCGAGACGCCGCGCTGGTCGAGGTTGTCGAACACGAACGGGATCTCGAGCGCGTGGCACGCGCCGAGCGATCCGCCGAACGCGGGCGTCTGCCAGTCGAAGCGATACATCCACGTTGGCGCGCCCCGATCCGCACGAGCTGCCGCGATCTCGATGGACGGGATGCGAAACGTCAGGTCGGTTTGCGAGTCGACGAACAGCTCGGTCGCCTCCGCATCGGGCCGACCGGCCCGATAGGCGGCGATGAGCGCCTCTGCGTCTGCCGGGCTGCCGCCGGTCTGGATCGCGATGACCTTGGCGGCGTGCAGGTCGTCTCGTTTGTCGAACGCGCCGTTCGCCATCAGCTGGAACAGCCGTATCTCGTCGGCGTTGGTGCCAATGAGGAGCGGTACATCGTGGGCGGTTGCCGCTCCGCCAACGCCGTCCCGACCCTCGATGGCGTACCGAGGATGCTGGGGAAGCGACGGCGTCCCGAAGACCGGGCAGAACGGCAGGCCGAGCGCAGATCCCGATCGACTGGCGAGGCTCGCCTGCGCCTCCAAGAGCATCTCCACCGGCACCGCGGCAAGCGCCTCTGGCCCGGCATCACTCGCCAGGCCGAGGTGCGCCAGCACCGCCGCCGCGAGATCGGCCGCGGCGGGGCGGGCCTTCACCTCGTCGACACACGGGCTCTGCGCGATGGCCCGTTGGAACAGTCCGGCGGCGGCGGGCATTGCCAAGAGGGTGACGACCGAGCCCCCACCCGCCGACTCACCGAAGATCGTGACCCGACCCGGATCGCCGCCGAACGCCCCGATGTTCGTGCGGACCCAATCCAGCGCGGCGATCTGGTCGAGCATGCCGACGTTGACTGCGCCCGTCGCCGCCCATGCGCCCCCGAGGCTCTCGAAGTCGCAGAAGCCGAGCACACCAAGCCGGTAGTTGATGGTGACGACGATTGCGTCGCCCCTGGTTGCCAGCTTGGAGCCCTCGTACCACGGTGTCGAGCCGGACCCAGTGAGATAGCCACCACCATGGATCCAGACGAGCACCGGGCGGAGCGTGGCGCCCGGCTCGAGCGCTCCCGGTGGAGCCGTGATGTTGAGCGTCAGGCACGTCGCCTCATCGGTCTCGGCCTTGCCCCCGAACATCGCTTCGATCCCTCCCGCGACCTGGGGCGCCTGGGGTCCAAACGTGGTGGCATCGCGCACGCCGGACCATGGCGCAGCTGGGGCAGGCGGCATGAAGCGCCGTTCGCCGATGGGCTCTGCGGCGAAAGGGATGCCCCTGAATCGCGACACTCCCGCAGCGTCGGTCGCCCCTCGGACGGTGCCGGCGCGGGTGGAGATGATCGGAGCGGTCGGGGTCATCCGCCAATCGTTGCACGAACCGTGCAAGTTCGCAGCGACCGGGAGGGTCAGGAGAACTCGGGGTCGACCCAGCCGGGGAAGATGTCGGGGAGGTCGGCGGAGACGGTCAGCGCGAATGCGGGCGGGCGCTTCTCAAGGAACGACGTGACGCCCTCGATGGCATCCTTGCTGGCCCCCCGGCTGGCGATGCCACGGCTGTCGACCCTGTGTGCCTCCATGGGGTGGCTGGCCCCCAACATCCGCCACAGCATCTGGCGGGACAGCGCGATCGAGACGGGCGACGTGGTGGCGGCGATCTCGGCGGCGATGGCCCTGGCCGCGGGCAGCAGGTCGTCGGGGGCGTGAGCGGAGCGGTACAGGCCGGCGCGCACGCCCTCTTCCGCATCGAAGAGGCGGCCCGTCATGACCCACTCCATCGCCGTGTTGATGCCGACGACGCGGGGGAGGAACCACGAGGAGCACGCCTCGGGCACGATCCCGCGGCGGGCGAACACGAAGCCGAGCTTCTTGGCATTGGTGGAGACCAGGCGGATGTCCATGGGGAGGGTCATCGTCATGCCGACACCGACGGCGTTGCCGTTGATGGCACCGATGACCGGCTTCTTCGATTCGAAGATGCGCAGGGTCAACAGGCCCCCGCCGTCGCGGGGCACGCCCGTCGGACCGGCGGCGGCGCGGTCGATGCCGACGTCGGCTCCAGCGGACCCGAAGGTGTCGCCGCCACCGGACAGGTCGGCTCCTGCGCAGAAGGCGCGGCCTGCGCCGGTGACGATCACGGCTCGCACGTCGTCGTCGGCGTCGCTGTGGTCGAACGCGTCGATCATCTCGAACATCATGCGACCAGTGAAGCTGTTCAGCGCGTCCGGACGATTGAGCGTGATCGTGGCGACCGCATCGGCCACGTCGTATCGGATGTGCTGGTAGTCGCTGGTGTCGGCCGTCACGCTCTGGCACCGTACCCGGACATCAGCGGGGCATCCAGAGTCAGCCCAGAGTCAGCCCTCGAGCTCTGCGCGGCTTTCGGCGATGGCCTGCTGCACGATGGCTTCGACGTGGGCAGGGTCGATCCCGAGACGCTGGCCGATGTGGAGCGACCAGATCTCGGCCCTGAGGTTGTTCTCGTAGTCGAGCTGGCTGCGCAGGTCGGAGCGTCCGGCTTGGCGGTTCTGGCTGACCATCACGAAGGTCGACAAGAAGATGGCCTCGAGGCTGACGATCATCGTCAAGAGACCGAAGGGGTACACGTCAAACTTGAGGCTGCCACCCAGCAGGCCGGCGTTGAGCAGTACCCAGACTCCGAACCACGCTCCGTGGATGTAGACGAAGTTGAGCGAGCCCGCGAACGAGGTGACCTTGTCCGCGGCATGGTCTTGGACTCGGAGCAGCGCAGAGACCAGCGACCGCTCGTCTCTGGTTCCGACCCTGCGGTGGAAGCCGTCTTGCTCGTCGTCGGCCGCCAGCAGGATGGTGCACGCGGGGCAGTGATGATCGGCGGCTTCGGGGAAGGGGGCAGGGAGATCGCTCACGGCCGTCAGTCTCGCCCGTTCTGCCCCACCTCCGCGCGCACCCGCCTCCGCACCCGCCCAGTGCCTCCCCCGCGATCCGGAGCAGGTTGGCGTTCAGTAGCCGGCAGTCTTCGCCCGGACGAAACTCTCTGCGATCTCTGCCTCGGCGGCGACCCGCCCCTCCCAGCCTCGGGTGTTGGTGTCTTTGCCGGGCTCGAGGTCCTTGTAGGTGGCAAAGAAGTGACCGATCTCTTCGAGGAGGTGGTCGTCGAGGTCGGGAAGGTCGACGATCTTGTCCCACCGATGATCGTGGCCGGGCACGCACAACACCTTGGCATCGCCCCCCTTCTCGTCCGTCATCCAGAAGACGCCGATGGGACGCGCCCACAGGTGGCAGCCGGGAAACACCGAGTCGTCCAGCAGCACGAGGGCATCAAGAGGGTCGCCGTCTTCGCCGAGCGTGCCGGGGAAGAACCCGTAGTCCGTCGGATACTGCATTGCCGTGAACAGCTTGCGGTCGAGCCACACCGCGCCCGTCTCGTGGTTGATCTCGTACTTGTTGCGCGACCCGCGGGGGATCTCCACGATCATCTCGATCTCCATGGGCGGAGAACCTACCGAACCCGAACTGTCCCACCCCCTCTGTAGGGTCACCGTCGATGTCCGTCTCCCGTGCTGCGTCGCCGGAGCCTCTCGGACGATCGGTCGTCGTCGAGGGCGCCGCCGTCGCGCCGGCGGCGTGGGCGGGCGCTCCCGAAGTGGTCGTCGACGCCCAGGCGCTGACCTCGGCGGGCGTGGGCGAACGCCTGCACCTGGCGTGGAGGTCGCGGGAGGCGGTCGTCATTCGTCTCGCGGTCGACCCCGGGCGGTTCCGCTCGCCGCGGAGCCACGAAGGCGAACCGTGGACGTTCGATGCCGGGTTCACCCCGCTCGACGACCTGCTGCAGCACGTGGTGTGGGCCAACTCGTACGACGCTCGGGCCGACGGCGACCCCGTCTGGTGGTGGGGGCGCAAGGCACTGCGCCTCGGCGCCGGCGAGATCGGACCAGACGCGCCGGCCGGCGATGTCGTGCTTTCCGACGGCCGCCCCGCGTGGATCGATGGCGGGCCGCGCACCCAGATGCGGCGCGTCGACGTCGGTGGCGCGGTCGTCGTGCACCGCGAGACGGTCGAGGCCGGTGGCCTCGGTGTGGCGCCGGAGCCCGTTGCTCCGACCGCCACGCTCGCCCCCGACCAGCTCGCCGCGGTGGCACACGAGGGCGGCGCGGCGCGGATCGTCGCACCGGCAGGATCGGGAAAGACGCGGGTGCTCACCGAACGCCTGCGCCACCTCATCGAGGACCGGGGGTGGGAGCGGGAGGCGGTGCTCGCGGTGGCGTTCAACGTCCGGGCTCGCGACGAGCTGGCGCAGCGCACCGCCGACTTCGCCCCCCGGGTGCAGACCCTGAACGCGCTTGGCCACCGCCTCCTCTCCGAGTTCAGGGGTGCAGCGCCACGGGTGCTGGACGAGCGTGACGTCCGCAAGGTCGTCGACGGCATCGTGACGGTGCGCCACAGAGTCGGCCAGGACCCCATCTCGCCCTACCTGGAGGGGCTGTCCCGCATCCGTCTTGGCCTGCGGAACCCGACCGACGTCGAGGCTGAGGTCGGCGATGTCGACGGCCTCGCCGACGTGTTGTGGCCCGCGTATCGAGGCGCGTTGCGCTCGGCCGGTGGCATCGACTTCGACGAGCAGATCTATGGCACCGTCGAGGCCCTGTTGCAGGATGGCGACTTCCGGCGGTGGGCACAGCTGCGGTGCCGGCACCTGCTGGTCGACGAGTTCCAAGACCTCACCCCGGCGCACCTTCTGATGATCCGGCTCCTGGCCGGGCCCCAAGCCGACGTGTTCGGCGTCGGCGACGACGACCAGGTCATCTACGGCTACGCGGGCGCTGATCCACGATTCCTCGTTGGCTACCAGCGGTGGTTCCCCGGTGCGATCGAGCGGGCCCTCGAGGTCAACTATCGATGTCCGGTCGCGGTGGTGTCTGCTGTGGGTGACCTCCTGCGCCATACGACGGTCAGGGTGGCCAAGGAGATCCGTCCGGGGCCCGACGCAGACCCGTCACCCGATGCGCTCAGCCTCCGGCCTCATGCCAGCCAGGACGCCGCCGCCTCGGTCCTCGAGACGGTGCGTGGATGGCTCGGCGAGGGCGCAGCTCCCGGCCAGGTGGCGGTCCTGGCCCGCGTCGGCTCGATGCTGCTCGCTCCGCACGTCGCCCTGCACCAAGCGGGCATCCCGCTCGCGTCGGAGCTGCATCCGGATGTGCTGTCGCGGCCGGGCACCGCTGCGGCGCTTGCTTACCTCCGCCTCGGCAACGACCCCCAACGCATGAGCGGCGCCGACCTCGTCGCGGTGTGGCGGCGCCCCAGCCGCAGCCTCCCGCAGTGGTTTCCCGATCGCGTCGGTCGTCGTGGAGCCTGGAGTCCTGTCCTGCTCGCGGGGATCGGCGACACGATGCCAGAGCGCGACCGTCCCAAGCTCAGCCGCCTGTGCGACGACCTCCGTCTCGTCTCTCAGGGATGCCGCGGCACCACGCGCGACGCTCTCGTCGCCATCCGCGACGGTGTCGGTCTGGGCGAGGCGATGGACACCCTCGACGCGTCGAAGGGCGGGCAAGGGGGGTCCAACCTCGACGATCTCGACGCGTTGCTCCAGCTCGCAGAGCTCCACGACGATCCGGCCACGTTCGAGGAGTGGGTGCGAGCCCAGCTGGCCCGCGAGGCCGACCCTCACGGAGTCACCCTGGCCACGGTGCATCGGGTCAAGGGTCAGGAGTGGGACCGTGTCGTGGTCTTCGGCGCCACCGATGGGCTGATGCCCCACCGCCTCGCCGACGACGTCGAGGAGGAACGACGCATCTGCCACGTGGCAGTAACGCGGGGCCGTCACCGCGTCGTCGTGCTCGGCGACGCGTCAAGGCCGTCACCGTTCCTCGCAGAGCTGGCAGGCGAACCCTCGCCACTGGCAGGACGCCGCAGAGCGGTGACGGCCGTCGCATCCGCTCGTGCCGGCAGCTCGAAGGCCAAGGCGTCACCCGACGATCGCTTGCCCACCGATCACCCGATCGTCG
>JAYUDU010000069.1:0-2502 GCA_043739605.1 Acidimicrobiales bacterium
AACTGGTCGAACAACGTCTTCAACCTCGTCACCAAGCGGGCGCGCGTCGAGGCCGAGGGCCACATGGAGTGGATCGACGGCAACATTGGCAGCCGCCTCACCATGAAGTATCCAAGCGTCGTCATGGTCGGCCCGAAGGCATCCGGCGAGGTGCTGTCTGTTGCCTACGCCGGAGCCGGCCAGCACCAAGACACCGGCGCCAAGATGGTGCACGCGGCCCCCGAGACCACCAGCACGATCATCTCGAAGAGCATCTCCAAGGACGGCGGCCGCTCCAGCTACCGCGGCCTGGTGCACGTCGACCCTGGTGCCACCGGCTCGAAGAGCTTCGTTCGCTGCGACGCCCTCATCCTCGACGACGACAGCCGCTCGGACACCTACCCCTACATGGAGGTCGGTGAGCAGGACGCCCAGATCGGTCACGAGGCGACGGTGTCCAAGATCGGCGACGACCAACTCTTCTACCTGATGAGCCGCGGCCTCTCGGAGAACCAGGCCATGAGCATGATCGTCAACGGCTTCATCGAGCCCGTCACCCGCACCCTCCCGATGGAGTACGCCGTCGAGTGGTCCCGCCTCATCGAGCTCCAGATGGAGGGCTCCGTCGGCTGACGCCGGGCGGCGCTCGCGGTTTACGAGCCGTTGTAGATCCGCTCGAGGTCAACGAGCTGCACGTCGGGTCGGCCACGGGTCGCCCGTCGCAGCTCGGCCGTGAACCCGGCACGACTGACCAAGAGTCGCGTCGCTCCATCTGCGCGCGGCCCGATGCGCGTCACCGCGGCGTCGAGGCGATCGAGCTCGCTCGCCGCCATCGGGGTGGCGCCGGACTTCACCTCGCCGACGCAACACACCCTGTGGCTCCCGCTGCCAGTCGGCTCGGTCCCGACGAGGTCGAGCTGGACGGCGCCGGCACCACGTCCGATCGTCGATGGCGCCACGTGTGATGGCCGCCCGCCAGTGGTCGTCGGGTCAGCCCGGGTCATCATCCACTGCGCGGCAACTCGTTCGAGGTGCGGCGCGAGGATGCGACTGGCGATGGTGTGCGCATTGTCGTCCCACACCGCGAGCGCCTGCTCTCGATCGGCCCGCCGAAGACGCGCCTCGAACGGGTCGATGAGCAGCCGGCGGGTCCGGACCATCGGCTCCTCGAGCATGATCGTCGTGCCTCGCTGATGCAGAGGGTCAGCGTGCTGGACGATCCATCCGCTCTCGCTCAGCACCCGCAGCGGAAATGCCACGGAACCGGCCGTTCGGCCGATGGCAACCGCCACGTCCTTGGGGCTCCTCGCTCCGTCGGCGATCGCACCCAACACGCCGAAGTACAGGCTTCGCTCGCGAAGTGCCGGATCTTCGGTCACCACGACCTGCCCCTCACGCGCGAGCGGCGCCGACAACGTGAGCACCTCACGGGCCGCCCACTCTCGGATGCGCCCAGGCTTTGGCGTGGTTCGCAGCAAGTCGCGATACGCCGGCGTCGACACCTGCCACATGAGGCCACCGAGCGTTGCCGCGAACGACTCCAAGAGCGTGGTCTTTCCTTGCCGGCGGCGCCCATGAACGATGCCGAGCCGTGAGCGGCCACCCTCAGGGTCGAAGAACTCGCCCAATTGCTCCCACTCTCGCTTCCGCGCGAACAGGTCGGCTGGCACTTCGGCTGACGAAGGCGTCGCTGATGCTGACGGCTCGTGCTTGCACCGAACCCTTGTCGACCAGCCAGATCCGTCGAGCGTCGTCGGCCCGGCCTCGTTGGTACGCCTTCGTCACGAGGTGCTGATGCCGCTTCTGCCCCACGGGGCAACGCTACGGCGTTCTTGAGGGAGGGCTCCCGAGTTGCTGGGCGGACCGGCCTGGGACCTCCCTGCGATGCCGCGTTTTGATTGGATTGCAGGCATCACTGGTCCCCCGTGATCCAGATGACACGCAAGCATCTGATCGACTGTCTTATCGGATCGTAGATCCTTTGCGAAGCCTATTGCATCCAAACGTGTGTTCGTGTAAAGTTCAAGTCGTGGCAGATCTGCAGGGCGATATCACGGCTGCGCTTCAGCTGCTACGTGGCGTGGCCGCCGCGATCGAGCCGAACGAGCTGATCCCCGAGCACGCCGCTGTCGCAGCCGAGCAGCTCGCTCGGGCGGTGCACACGGCGACCAACGCGCTGGCCATCGTCGTCGAGCGAGCGGGCGAGTCATCGCGGTGGAGGGCGACTGGCAGTCGCAGCGTGACGGACTGGGTGGCCAAGCACAGTGGGATCGGGTTCGGCGATGCGACGGCCATCGTCGACGCATCGAGGCGCCTGGCGCGGTCGCCGGGCGCGACCCTGGCGAGCCTGCGTGAGGGCTCGGTCAGCGCGCTCGCCGCGGCGGCAACCCTTGCTGCTCGGGACGCAGCCGAAGCCCGTCACCGCCGCGACGCCGAACGCGCAGCCGACGAGGACCTGACGCAACGGCCGCGCCGACGCCCAGCGCCACCGCGCCCGGCGCTGCACCGGCGCCGATCGTGACC
>JAYUDU010000070.1:0-2500 GCA_043739605.1 Acidimicrobiales bacterium
GCGCTTGGCGCCGACGACTACGTTCCCAAGCCGTTCTCGCCGCGCGAACTGGTGGCGCGAATCGAGGCAGTGCTGCGCCGCGCCCGCGGCAACGCGGCAAGCGACACGGGTTCGAGCGACATCATCGAGGCCGGGCCCATTCGCATCGACCGGCGGGCCCGGACGGCTATCGCCTACGACCAGCCGCTCACGCTCACCACCAAGGAGCTCGATCTCCTCACCGCGCTCGCCGCTGAGCCAGGCCGAGCGTTCCGGCGCGAGGAGCTCCTCGAGCAGGTGTGGGGATGGGCCGGGGGCGACACGTCAACGGTCACCGTCCACATCCGCCGACTTCGCACGAAGATCGAAATCGATCCGTCCGCACCCGTTCACCTGTTGACCGTCTTCGGTCATGGGTACCGCTTCGAGGCTGCGGCCTCTGAGCCATCTCAGCCCGCCCCCGAGGAGACCCTCACATGACAACCCTTCCAGAGCCTGCGCTCGATCCTCGCCTCGTGCTGTCCGATCGGGTTGCTCTCCGCGGCGTCGCCATCGCCGTCGTCGCCGGACTCGTGCTTGCGGCCATCGCCGCCGCGGCGGGGAAGGTGCCCAACGTCGATGCAATCGTGTTGGTCTGCTGGGCGGCGGGCGGTTCTGCTGCGGCGGGCTTCGCGGTGCGGTGGGGCGTCGGTCGTCTGGGCCGCCAGTTCGCAACACGTCTCGTCGCGGTCGCGCTCGTCCCGGTGGCTGCGACCGCGCTGGGATCTTCGGTCGCGGCTCGGGCCATGTTCATCTCAACCCACGACCTGTCGGCGATGCTCGTCGTCGTGGCGGCGGCAGGCGGTGTCGGCGTCGCCGTTGCGTGGTGGACCGCCGTTGGGCTCACTCGCACCACAGCCGATGTCGCAATGCTGGCGCGGTCCATCGATGGCACCACCGCATTGCCGCCGCACGTCGCGGGTGCCGCATCGGCGTCTGGCGAGCTGGGGGCATTGGCAGCAGAACTGGCGGAGACATCGGCGCGACTCGCAGAAGCACGCAGCCGCGAGCTGGCCATGGAGGCCAGTCGACGAGAGCTCATCGCCTGGGTCAGCCACGATCTGCGCACACCGTTGGCCGGCATCCGGGCCATGGCAGAAGCCCTTGAGGACGGCATGGTCGAGGGTCCAGAGGAGCAGGCCCGCTACCACCGGACACTCCGCACGGAGTCCGATCGCCTCGCAGCACTCGTCGACGACCTCTTCGAGCTGTCGCGCATTCAAGCCGGCGCGCTGCGCCTCTGCCCCGAACCCGTCGACCTCGCAGACCTGCTCTCCGACGCCGTCGCCGGCGCGCAGGCACTCGCAAACGCCGCAGGAGTCAGGTTGGTCGGCGACATCGAGTTGCCGGCTCCTGTGCTCGATCTGTCTGCGGCCGAGGCCACCAGAGCCGTGCGCAACCTGCTGGACAACGCCATCCGCCACACCCCGTCAGGCGGCGAGGTGATCGTTCGGTGCCGCGCCGATGCCGGCCCCGACGGCCGTCTGGGTGCGATCGTCGAGGTAGCAGACGCGTGTGGCGGAATCCCCGCAGAGCACCTCGATCGCGTGTTCGAGCTGGCGTACTCCGGCGACGACGCACGCTCGCCACACGATGGCCGCACCGGCCTCGGACTCGCCATCACCAAGGGCATCGTCGAGGCGCACGGCGGCCAGGTGAGCGTCCGCAACGACGGGCCCGGCTGTCGGTTCACCGTCCGGCTCGGATGATGCAGGCGTGAAGGTTCTTGTCACAGGCGGTTCGGGGTTCATCGGACGCCGAGTGTGCGCTGCGCTGCTCGCCGAGGGTGCCGCGGTGCGTGTCGTCGATCGAGCGCCGGGTCGCGAACCTCCAGGCTGCGATGTCATCGAGGGCGACCTGACCGACGCCGCAGTGTGCGCTGCCGCGGTCGATGGGGTCGACGCCGTCAGCCACCAAGCCGCTCGGGTCGGCATGGAGCGCGGCTGCATCGACGGGCCCCTCTACGCCACGGACAACGACCTGGCGACGGCGCAGCTGTTGGCCGTGCTCGGGGCCCGCAACTTCGACGGTCGGCTGGTGCTGGCGTCGTCGATGGTCGTGTACGGCGAAGGGCGCTACGCGTGCGACGCCCACGGGACGGTGGAGCCCGCACCCCGGCTCGAGGCGGCGCTCGATGGCGGTCAGTTCGAGCCGCCGTGCCCCGTATGCGGCGAGGCTCTCGCATGGCAGCTGGTACCCGAGGAGGCACCCGTGCGACCCCGTTCGATCTACGCCTCCGGCAAGGTCGCCCAAGAGCACCTGGCCGCGTGCTTCGCCCGTGAGACCGGCACGACGGTCGTCGCGTTGCGCTACCACAACGTCTACGGCCCCGGCCTCCCCCTCGACACGCCCTACGCCGGCGTGGCTGCACTGTGGCGCACCTCGTTGGCGCATGGCGTGGCGCCGAAGGTCTTCGAGGATGGCGGCCAGACTCGCGACTTCATCCACGTCGACGATGTCGCTCGCGCCAACCTGGCCGCAC
>JAYUDU010000071.1:0-2495 GCA_043739605.1 Acidimicrobiales bacterium
CCTCGATCGCGGCGCCGGCGCCGGCTGGCTCAAGGTCGTACACGACGTCCCACAGCCGAAGGATGCCGCCGGGTCGGAGCATCGCGTAGATGCGATCGAGCGCCACCGCCTTCCAGAAGTCCGGCAGGTGATGGAGCGCGTAGCGGGAGTAGACGAGGTCAGCTGGCGGTCCCTCGTGCTCGTAGCTGAGGAAGCCGCCCTCGACGATCTTCAGGTTGTCGAGGCCCGTCGGCGCGGCTGCAGCCTTCGCTCGGAGGCGGTCGAGCATCGGTGGCGAGACGTCGACCGCCACGACACGGCCGAATCGCCCCGCCGCTGCCATCGCGAACTGGCCAGTGCCCGTGCCGATCTCGACGACCACGGCCTCTGCTCCGAGGCCGAGGTCGGCGCACAGCTGCACCTCGGCGCCGGCGTCGGCATCCTCCTTGGCGTCGTACCGGGCAACGTGATCGGCGTCGAGGTTCTCCCGCCCGGCCGAGCCGCGCTCGTCGAGGTACCAGGCGGGCCGATGGGCGAGGTCGTCATCGATGGCGCGATCCTCGCACCTGATCGCCGGACCGAGGTGCAGGATTGCGCAGAACTGCAGCGCCACGCAGCGGTTCTGCGCAATCTGGCCGATGGTCCGCGTCAGCTCAAGCTGGCCGATCGGCCGCGTCAGCTCGGAGCAGGCGTGATCTCGCCGTGGTCGCGGCAGCGGGCCTTCCACGAGCGCGGTGTCACCAGCACGGCCATGCGGCGGCCACAGACGGTACAGAAACGAGGCGGCTCGAGCGCGCCCTGACACGTACCGGCCGTGGGGCAGACGGTTCCGAGCTTGCCGCAGCCGGCGCAGTGTGAGGGCGACGTGGGTCGCGTTCGGTCGTCTGCGGGCGCCGCCGGTCGAGACGCCCGAACGTCACCCACGTCGACGAGACCGGATCGTCAGAGGGCGGCGGAGAGTGCGCCGACCGGCATCTTCAGGTCTTCGAGCATGCGGAGGTCCTCGTCGGGGGACCGGCCCAGGGTGGTGAGGTAGTTGCCGACGATCATGGCGTTGATGCCGGCGGTGAGGCCCATCGCTTGCAGCTCTCGCAGGGTGACCTCGCGGCCCCCGGCGTAGCGGAGGATGATGCCCGGCAGCGCGAGACGGAACACCGCGATCCACCGGATGGCATCCAAGGCCCGCATCGGCCTGCGGATGGCGAGGGGGGTGCCGGGACGCGGGTCTAAGAAGTTGATGGGGACTTCGGTGGGGCCGAGGCGCTGCAGCTCGGTCAGCAGCTCGATGCGCTGGGCGTCGCTCTCGCCCATGCCCAGCAGCACGCCGGAGCACAGCTCCATGCCCACGCGCTTGACGTCTTCGCACGTCTGGATGCGCTCGTCGTAGCCGTGGGTGGTGACGATCTTGGGGAAGAAGCTCCGGGAGGTCTCGAGGTTGTGGTTGTAGCGGTGCACGCCGCCCGCGGCGAGGCGATCGGCCTGGTCGCCCTCAAGGATGCCGGCGGAGATGGCGACGTTGAGGCCGGTCTCGGCCTGCACCAGCGGCACCAGCTCAAGGATGCGGGTCATGGTCCGTTCGTCGGGGCCGCGCACCGCGAGGACGATGCAGAACTCGGTGGCGCCGACCGCCGCAGTCTCACGGGCGGCGGCCAGCACCTCGTCGGTGTCGAGGAACGGCGTGGCCTGCACTGGCGAGTCGAACTGGGCCGACTGGCTACAGAACTGGCAGTCCTCCGGGCAGCCTCCGGTCTTCGCGGAGAGGATGCCCTCCAGCTCGACGGTGCTGCCGACGTACGCGAGACGAACCTCGTGGGCGAGCGCGGCCAGCGCGGGCACCTGCTCGTCGGGCAGCGCAGCCAGGGCCGTCAGCTCGTTGGCTGAGAGGGTCCGACGCTCGAACAGCAGCGCGTCGCCCGCGAGGCGCAGCAGCCGGCGGGCGTCGAGGGAGGGCTCGGTGGTGGCGAGATCGGTCATGCGACCGGCGACGCTACCTGGCGGGTCAGGCGTGCCCCGAGGTCGCGTGCACGGCGGCGTGCTCGGTGAGGTCGATGAGGCCGTGCCGACCGGTGTCGGGTGGCTCATCGCCAACCAGCCCCTTCACGAAGTGCACGAACCGGCGGATGGTGTCCTCAGATTCCCACCACGCTGCGGCCTCGGTGTGCAACTCAAGCACCGCCGCGCCCGTGATGCCTGTTGGGACGAAGCGATCGGTGTCGGCGCTCCACAGTCGCTCGACCATGGCGACGTCGCTGAGCAAGCGGGTGCGCCCGGTGATCGACACCCATCGTCCGCGCTTGCCGTCGGCCACGGTTGCGTTCACCACCGCCCCGCTGTGCACCGCTCCGATCCACGCCGCGTCGGCGTCGACCAGGAACCGAAGGCTGGCGTGGTCGACCTCGGCGAGCCGCAACGGGCGGGAGGTGAGCGTGGCGCCCTCGGCCATGGTGACCATCAGGACGTGATGACCCACCAGCAGGTTCGAGAGCGCTCGTTCGTCGGCGGTGCGGTCGTCCGGC
>JAYUDU010000072.1:0-6557 GCA_043739605.1 Acidimicrobiales bacterium
GTCGTCGCGATGAGGCCGGCGAAGCCGTCAGCCAGCTTCAGGAGGGCCATGTTCACCGACGCGGCGCCATCCTCGACCACCATGACCTCGTCGACGCCGAAGCCGGCCGCCTCAAGCGCGGCGCGAACGGCGGGTCCGCCGCGATCCTCCGCTTCGCCGCGACTCACCCGGTCCGAGACGACCAAGACGCGTGCGTGAAGGTCGCTCACGCGGCGAGGCGAACTGATCGACGTGCGAACGGCGGCGGCGTGCGGAGGTGCGCGGCGTCGGCGGCAGCCGACAGGGCGCGCACGGCCGCGGCGGGGTCTGGGCGGTTGAAGACCGCGCTCCCGGCGACGAACACGTCCGCGCCTGCGGCGCACGCCTGGCCGATGGTCGTCTCGTCGATGCCACCGTCGATCTCGATGCGCAATGCGAGCCCGTCACGATCTGCGATCGATCGAGCCGCGGCCACCTTGTCGAGCACCTCAGGCATGAACGCCTGGCCGCCGAAGCCCGGCTGCACACTCATGATGAGGAGGAGATCGACATCGGCGAGGAACGGCTCGACCAGCGCGAACGGGGTGCGGGGGTTGAGCGTCAGCCCGGCGTCGATGCCGAGGTCCCGGCACTGTGCAATGAGCGCGGCCGTTTGGCCGACCTCGACGTGCACGGTGCAGCCGTCCGCTCCAGCCTTGGCGAAGTCGGCCAGGTAGCGGCCGGGGTCGGTCATCATCAGATGGCAGTCCAGGTAGCGGTCGGTGGCCTTGCGCAGCGACGCCACCACCGGTGGCCCGATGCTGAGGTTCGGCACGAAGTGGCCGTCCATGACGTCCACGTGGAGCACGTCGGTCTCGGCGGCCACGACGGCGACCGACTCCCCCAGTCTGGCGAAGTCGGCGGAGAGGATCGAGGGAGCGATGGCAACCATGACAGCATCAGACGCTATCGGCCTCGAAGGAGCGCGCCATCACCGCTCCGGGGACGCTCAGGACCCAGCGTCAGTCCTGGTGCAGCACGAGCGCGTACATGCCGTCGGTGCCGTGCGCTTGCGGGAGCATGCGGACGCCTCTCCCGACGGGTTCCCAGCCCTCCGCCCGCGGGGAGAGAGCGCTCCACGTCGGGCGGTCGATGGCGAGCCGCTCGTCATGCGCGAGCGTCTCAGCCAGCGTGAGGGTGCACGCGCTGAAGACCACCACGCTCGACGGCCCGGCGAGATCAAGTGCCGCGTCGATCAGGCGGCGCTGTAGCAGAGCGAGGGCATCGACGTGCTCGGGGAGGATGCGCCATCGAGCATCCGGCCGGCGCCGCAAGACCCCCAGGCCGCTGCACGGTGCATCGACGAGGATGCGGTCGAAGGCACCGCGCCGGAACGGTGGGAAACCGCCGTCAGCACACACCACCCCGCCCACCGGAGGAGCACCTCCGCGGACGAGTCGCCGATTGTTGGCCACGATGAGCCTGGCCCGACCGGGGTCGATGTCGGCAGCGACCACCCGAGCGCCGCTCGCAGCCAGCGCGGTCGCCTTGCCGCCCGGCGCGGCGCACAGATCGAGAACGGTCTCGCCGGCGACCGCGCCGACGAGGGCCACCACTGCGAGGCTCGCCGGGTCCTGGGTGTAGCCGTCGGCACGCTCATGCACCTCTGCTGGTACGTCCATGGCGACGAGCGCGGCATGCGCATCTCCAGACCCGAGATCGCGTTCGAGACGAGCCACGAGCCAGTCCGGATAGCTGAGACGTGTGGCCTCGTCGGGCCACGCCGCTGCATCGGACGGATCGAGGGGGTCACTGGCGACCTTGCGGAGTACCGCGTTGACCAGACCGCGGGCACGCTCTGGCGCCAGGCTGACCGTTTCGCCCACCGCCGCGTGCGCCGGCATGCCAAGAAACGCGAGCTGGTACGCCCCCAGCCGGAGGACATCGCGCACGGCGGGTTCGAGGTCCATGCCCGGTCGCAGGAACCGATCGACGAGGTGGTCGCACGCCCTGCGCATCCGTGTGGTCCCATAGGTGAGGTGGGTCGCCAGATGACGATCGCGGTCAGACAAGGCCGAGGGGGCACCGCTGGCGAGGATCCCCGGTACGACGAGATTGGCGTAGGCCCCGTTGCGTATGCGGGTGAGCGCATCGAGCGCGACCGAGCGAGCTGACACCACACGCTTGACGGTGGGCGCTGCTCCCGTGCGCACTGTGCGCAGCCGGCGAGGCCCGCCGGGCGGTCCGCCGGGCGGCCCGGCCACGTCAGCCCTTCGATCCGTGGCGACCCGCGCCCGCGACGAAGCGTTCTGCGCCTTCGCGGGTCTCCCCAGAGCGGATGGTCGCCAGCCCGAGCGACACCTCGCGAGCCATCGCTGCGGCCTCCGACGGGGCACCCCACTGCTCCATCGCGGATCGTCGGTCGCTGCGCATGCAGCCCTGCGGAAGTGCGGCCAGCTCTGCCGCCAGCGTTACTGATGCCGCAAGGGCGGTGCCATCTGGGACAACGCGCGTCGCGAGCCCGATGCGCAGCGCCTCGGTTGCGTCCACCGCCCGGCCCGTGAGGATGAGGTCCATCGCGACCCCGTGCCCGACGATGCGCGGCAGCCGCACCGTGCCCCCGTCGATGAGCGGCACACCCCACCGTCGACAGAACACGCCGAGCGTTGCGCCCTGCGCCACCACGCGCAGGTCGCACCACAACGCGAGCTCCAGGCCCCCCGCGACGGCATGGCCCTCGATGGCCGCGATGACCGGCTTGGAGAGCATGAGGCGCGTCGGCCCCATCGGCCCGTCGAGCGCGATGTCACCCTCGACGCGGTTGCCTCGCCCGTGCGAGATGCCCTTGAGGTCCGCCCCGGAGCAGAACGTGCCGCCCGCTCCGGTGAGGACGGCGACTGACATCGTGGGGTCGACGTCGAATCGCTTGAACACCTCGGCGAGCGCCGTCGCGGTCGGTCCGTCGACGGCGTTCCGCACGTCGGGGCGGTCGATCGTGACGATGAGGACGGCGCCGCGCTGCTCGGTACTGACGGTTGCGGTCGCTTCGGTCACCCGAGCAGGCTTCCACACCCCGAGCGCGGCGCGGCTCAGCGTCCGAACAGCTCGTGGACCTTCGCTTGGGCGCCGTTGCGCCACGCTGTCGCGCTCATCGCGGGCTTGCCTTCTGGCTGGACCTCAACGAGCTTGAGTCCAGTTGCGTCGCCGCACGACACGACCAGGCCGTCCAGGCATCCGACGGGTGCGGACGCCGACGGGCTGAGCGAGGCGCGATGGATGAGCAGTCGCTTGCCACGGAACGTGGTCCACGCGCGACCGAGACGCGTCTGGGCGTGGCACATCGCACCGGGTTGGCTCCAGTCGAGCGCGAGCTCTGCGGGGTCGACCTTCTTGGCGTAGGTCGGCACCCCGAGCTGGGGCACCGCATCCCCGAGCGATGCAAAGCCGCCTGCGAGACGGCGGACGATGACCTCGGTGCCGATGCCGACGAGCCGGTCTCGGAGATCGACGACCGACTCGTCATGGCCGATCGTCGTGCGGGCCTCCTCGTAAATGCCTCCGGTGTCGAGACCTTCGTCGAGCGCCATCAGGCACACGCCGGTCTCGGTGTCGCCGGCCAGGACAGCCCGTTCGACGGGTGCCGCACCTCGCCACCGAGGCAGGAGCGAGAAGTGCAAGTTGACCATCGGTAGCGCCGCGAGGACGTGCGGCTTCACGAGCTTGCCAAACGCTACGACGACCCCCAGGTCGAGCCCGCGGTCGAGCACGGAGTCGACGTCGTCACAGATGTCACTGATGCCAAGCTCGATGGCAGCAGCCTTCACCGGGGAGGGGACAAGCCCAGCGCCGCGACCGCGCTTGCGGTCTGGCTGGGTGACGACGACCTCGACGGTGTGCCCGGCAGCGACGAGCGCCTGCAGGGTGGGCACCGCGGCTGCGGGCGTGCCGAGATACGCGAGACGCACGGCCCTCGACCTCAGATCGGACGGAGGTTGCGCTTGCGGAGCTCCTTCAGCGCCTTCTTGCGCGTGGCCTCGTCGAGATGCTCGAGCAGGAGGGTACCGTCGAGGTGGTCGAGCTCGTGCTGAAACAATCGAGCGACGATCTCATCGGCTTCGACCTCGACCCGGTTGCCGTTGAGGTCGAGCCCGGACAGCAGCACCTGCTTGGGGCGCACGATCGGGAAATACAGACCGGGGATCGACAGGCAGCCCTCGTCGAACTCCCACTCGCCGCTTGACTCCTCGATGATCGGGTTGATGATCGTCTGCGGACCCCGGTCATCGTCCAGCTCGTAGACGAACAGACGCTTCAGGATGCCCACCTGCGGGGCGGCGAGGCCGATGCCGCGCACCTCGCGCATGGGGGCGACCATGTCGTCGGCAAGCCGCGCGATGGCACCATCGATGTTGGTGACCTGTGCCGCCTTCTGCTTGAGCACTGGGTCGCCGAAGAGTCGGATCGCGTAGTCGGCCATCGGGCCTGCGAGGCTACAACGGATGCCCCAGTACTTCGATCAGGCCCCACCTGCGCCCAGCCGTCGCAGAGAGCTCACGCTCGATGTCGCCCCGTTGCACGCACCGATGCACGTCGTCACGGACCGTGCGGTGTTCTCGGGCGAGCGCCTTGACCACGGCACCCGCGTCCTGCTCGAGCAGAGCCCGATGCCTACTGACGCCAGCGGCGACCTGCTCGACATGGGCTGCGGTTGGGGTCCGATCGCCCTCGTCCTCGCCGCGGCAGCACCCAACGCAACGGTGTGGGCGATCGACGTCAACGAGCGGGCGAGGGCCCTGTGCGTAGAGAACGCCGCAGCCAACAACCTCGCAAACGTGCGTGTCGTGGCCCCAGAGAACGTGCCCAAATCGGTCTCGTTCGCAGGCATGTGGTCGAACCCACCCATACGGATCGGCAAGGTCGCGCTCTGGGAGCTGCTGCAGCACTGGCTCGTCCGGCTGTCCCCCGACGCGCGGGCGTGGCTCGTCGTGCACAAGCACCTCGGCGCAGATCCTCTCGCCGACCGACTGAGCGGTGCGGGATTCGCGACGAAGCGCCTGCGATCCAAGCAAGGCTTCCGCGTGCTCGAGGTGGGTGGACACCGCAGCACCGAGGCCGGCGGAGTTGCATCTTCGTCATGAGCCGCTCGCTCAACCCGACCGAGCTGAAGCGGCTCAACCGAGCGTGGCGCCGATCGACGCAGGCACGCCTCGCACTGTTGCTCGACGGCGTTGGCCAACCCTTCAACGTCGGCTCCATCTTCCGCAGCGCAGCCACGTTCGGGGTCGAATCGATGTGGTTGGCGAAGGCCACCTCGCCGCTGCACCCCTCGGCGCGCAAGACCTCGATGGGCACAGAGCGTCAGGTCGAATGGGCGGAGGTCGAAACGCCAGCCGCCGGCATCGCCGCGGCGCGGGCAGCCGGCTATCGGGTCGTTGCCATCGAGCTCGCCGAGGGCGCCGTTCCGCTCCATGCGGCCGACCTGTCCGGCGACGTGTGCCTCATCGTGGGAGGCGAGGAGCGGGGCTGTTCAGCCACGAGCCTCGGTGCCGCGGATCAGGTCGCGTACATCCCTCAGGTCGGCAAAGTCGGTTCTCTCAACGTTGCGGTTGCTGCTGGCATCGCTCTCGCAGAGGCACGCCGCCGGGAGTGGTCGACGCTTCCAGCCGCGCCGGAAGCCGAATCGGATTGAGCGAAGCAGCCAGAGGAACCGGTCAGGCTGAGTTCGTCGGCCTGTCGAGCGCTGCGTATCCGACGAGGCGGTCGAGCAGACCGTCGAGCTCTGCTGCACACGCGCGATAGCGCGCGTCCGGTCGCCCGATCGGGTCTTCGACATCATCGCTCGGCGCGGAGCCCATCAGGTCGATTGGGCGACGGCCAGCGCTCGCTCGCGTCAGCCACCCGTCGAGTGACTCGGCTGGCGGCCGAGGACCGACGCGCACGGCGTTCCGCACCAGTTCCTTCAGCGTGAAGGTGCGCCCAAAGCGCTCCGGTACGAGCGCAACGGCCTCGCGGAGGTGTTCGCGTGCCATGCACACGACGAGGTCTGCGGCGCGGATCATCGCCGCATCGACCGTTCGACTCACGTGGTCCTCGGCGGCGATGCCGACCAGAGCGAGCGCGCGAACCGCCCCCGCGCTTGCCGGCATGCCGTCCGGAAGGAGCCCGGCGGACGCCACGTGGACGCCCGCATTGTGCGCGATGCGAGCGCGCAGCAGGCGCTCTGCCATCGGCGATCGACACTGGTTCGCGGTGCAGAGGATGAGGATCTCGATCGTCGGAGCGTAGGCCGGCCCAACATGCGCAGCGGTGCTCCGGCCTCGTCGGGCACCCCTGTGTGCTCTGGGATTACCCGCAGACGGCCCGCTGAACGACCTGGAGCACAATGACCGCCACGAGAAACGAGAGGTCGAACATGCCGACCCGAGGGATGATCCGCCGTAACGGCCCAAGAAGGGGCTCTGTGATGGTGAACAGCACGTTCCCGATGGTTGCGACGGGACCACTCTGGGAAACGGGGAAGAAACCGAGAATGGCCCGCCCAATCATGCAGAGGATGTAGATCTGCAGAACGGAACAGACGATGTTCCGCATCTAGCGGT
>JAYUDU010000073.1:0-2488 GCA_043739605.1 Acidimicrobiales bacterium
GTCGTCGACCAAGGTGTGCGCTTCGTCACCACGTCCGCCGGCGACCCGAACAAGTACACGGCCACGCTGAAGGGTGCCGGCCTCACCGTCTTCCACGTCGTGCCGACGTTGCGCGCCGCGCTGAAGGCGATCGATGCCGGCGTCGACGGCCTCGTGGTCGAAGGGGGAGAGGGCGGCGGCTTCAAGAACCCGCGCGACGTCGCCTCGATGGTTCTGCTGCCACTCATCCGGTCGAAGACCGACGTGCCCATCGTCGCGGCCGGCGGGTTCGTCGACGGTCCGACGATGGCGGCGGCGTTCGCACTTGGCGCCGACGGCATACAGATGGGCACGCGCATGGTGTCGGCGGCGGAGTCGCCCGTGCACGAGAACTGGAAGCAGGCCATCATCGACGCCGCAGAGACCGACACTGTGTTCCTGAATCGCCACTCGTCGCCCGGCCTGCGGGCGCTGCGCACAGAGCGCACGTCGCGGCTTGAGCGCGAGGACCAGGTGAGCATGGCCGAGTTCGCCTCGTCGCAGGACCTCTACTTCGGCGGCGACATGGAAGCCTCCATCGCCCTCTCGGGTCAGGTCGCGGGCCGGATCGAGGAGGTCCTCCCTGTGGCAGAGATCTTCCGGCGCACGATGGAGGGCTACCGCGCCGCGGTGGCTGCGCTGCCTGTCTGACCACCGGACCATCAACCCGAGTCGGTCTTTTCGATCCGACTGGCAACAAGGACGCCCGCGTTGGAGACGCCGAACGGTACCAGGTAGGTGATGGCTGACTTGATCCACACCAGCGCCGTGGCGTCGCCGCGGAGGACGACGTCGAGCTGATTGATGCAGAACAAGGCGGTGCCGACCACGAGGGCGATCGTCACGGTCTTGCGAAGATGCGGCCCATGGCAGATGACTCCGACGGCCTGGCGCCACGTCGTCCATGCCGGTGCGGCCATGCGGGGTCGCATCAGCCCGCGACTGCGCCGAAGAGCCGCACGACGTTGGCGCCGAGGATGGCGTCGACGCCCTGATCGTCGAAACCGCGGGCCTCGAGGCGCTCAGCGATGGTGGCGAACTGGCCGTGTTCGGTGACGACCGGCTTGTAGTTGGCATCGAGGTCGGTGCCGATGGCCACGTGCTCCTCGCCAATGAGATCGACGAGCCGAGCGATCTCATCGACGAAGTCGTCGAGCGTGGTGCTGGTGACGCCGGAGGGCCACGCGCCCACGAGGCCGCCACCCTCGGCAACGGCCCTGGCGTGGTCGCTCGACAACAGTCGAGGGTGGTGGCGCTCGGCATGGTCGAGGTGGCTATGCGAGATCATGATCGGCCTGTCCGAGGCGGCGAGCACGCCCAGCGTCGTGGCCAGGGTGGCATGGGCGCAGTCGATGATGACGCCGAGCCGGTTGCACGCCTGCACGACGGTGCGGCCGAACGGCGTCAAACCGCCGTGGGCAGGGGCTTGGGTCTGGATGTCGCCGATCTCGTTGATCCGATAGTGGACCAGTGTCAGCGACGACATTCCCAGCGCGTGAGCCTCGTCCACACGCTCGGCGTCGCCTTCGAGGAAGTCGCCGCCCTCGCAGGTGATGAGGATCGCGGTCTCCCCGCCCGCGTGCGCCGCCTCGAGGTCCGCGGCGGTCATCGCGATCGGCGCACCCTCACGCTCGGCGAGGAGGCGAAGCCCGCTGAGCTGTCGGGCGTGGTCGTCGTAGGCCTCGCCAGGCAGGAAGGGACGACCCGCGTGGAGTCCTCCCTCCGCGGTTGGTGCGAGCACGAGGAGGTCAGCCACCGTGGAGAAGCTCACCGCGGTCAACCCCACCGATCGTGCGGCCCCCAGCGCGGTGGCAGAACCGTCGCCGCCGAGCAGCTCTGCAAGCCCGCCATCGCTCAGCCCGGCCAAGAAGCAGCGTCCCGGGTGAGCGTGCACGTCGATCCAGGGGCTGCGGGTTCGCATGGGACGTGAGGATAGGAGTGCCGCGGTCCTCACCGGATCGCACCCGCCGTGGCCACCGGTGCGGCCGTGAAAGGTGACTCGGTGCGTCCGACGAATCGTCGCCGCCGTTGGCGATGGGCTGGCGGTGCCGCGATGGCACGGTAACGTGCGCAGCGGCCGGCCTGCGTAGCTCAGGGGATAGAGCGACGGTTTCCTAAACCGTGCGTCGCAGGTTCGATTCCTGCCGTGGGCACCAGTAAACATAAGGGATTCGCTCAGAATGGAAGGCCCTGAAGGGCGAGTGTCCCACTATTTGTCCCACTAGTCGCTACGATGAGTCTCGTGCCTACGAAGCTCGCGCCTGGGATCCGTGAGAAGCGGCCGGGCTACTTCGAGGTCCGCGTCTACGGCGGTCTCGATCCCGGCACGGGCAAGCCGATCCAGATCACGAAGGCCGTCAGGGGCTCGGTGAAGGACGCCAACGCGCTGCGGGCGCAGCTGCTGAGCGACGCGCGGCCGGCACCGACGGGCGTCCGGCGCACCGTGGCGATGACGTTCGACGCCGTTATC
>JAYUDU010000074.1:0-6534 GCA_043739605.1 Acidimicrobiales bacterium
TGATCGTTGCGCCAGACGCGGACGGCTCCGTGACCCTCGCCAGTGTGCCGGTCCGGCTCTGGGAGGCGGCCGACGGCCTCGGCCACGAGGTCATCGAACCCGCTGGCTGAGGCTGGAGTCAGCGACCCGTGCCAGGATGCGCCACATGCCTGCCAATCCGATGAACCTTGACGACTTCGACGGCGAGCTGCTCAACCTCGGCATGTCCGCAGGTGCCCGCCCGCTCCTCAACAAGGTGAAGGAGTTCATCGTCAACGAGGTGGAGCCGATCGCCGAGGAGTTCTACGCCCTCGGTGCCAACCGCGCCGACCCGTGGAGCTACGCACCGGGCCAGCTCGAGCTGCTGGAGGGCGTCAAGGACAAGGCCAAGGCCAACGGCCTGTGGAACTTCTTCCTGCCCGATGCAGAGACCGGCCAGGGCCTCTCGAACCTCGACTACGCATACATCGCGGTCGAGCTCGGCAAGAGCCGCCTCGCGTCTGAGGCGATGAACTGCGCCGCTCCTGATACCGGCAACATGGAGGTGCTCGAGCGCGTCGGCACCCCAGAGCAGAAGAAGCAGTGGCTGGAGCCGCTCCTCAACGGCGAGATCCGCTCCGCCTATGCCATGACCGAGCCGAACATGGCCAGCTCCGATGCTCGCAACATCTCGTGCACCGCCGTCCTCGATGGTGACGAGTGGGTCATCAACGGCGAGAAGTTCTACATCTCGGGTGCCGGCGACCCCCGCTGCAAGATCATGATCGTCATGGTCAAGTCCAACCCCGACGCTTCATCACACTTGCAGCAGAGCCAGATCTTGGTGCCATTGCCGCACCCCGGCGTCGACATCCTCGGCCCGATGCACGTCTTTGGGAAAGACGACGCGCCGCATGGGCACATGCACATCCGGTTCACCGACGTGCGCGTGCCGAAGGAGAACGTGCTCCTCGGTGAGGGCCGCGGCTTCGAGATCTCCCAGCTTCGCCTCGGCCCCGGCCGCATCCATCACTGCATGCGCTCCATCGGCGCTGCGGAGAAGGCGCTGCAGCTGATGGTCGAGCGTGGCTTGTCGCGGGATGCGTTCGGTAAGCCGCTGGTCGCGCTTGGCAAGAACACCGAGCTCATCGCCCGTGCTCGCATCGACATCGAGGCTATGCGTCTCATGGTGCTGAAGGCCGCCAAGGCCATGGATCTCATGGGCAATGCGGAGGCCCGGGTGTGGGTGAGTGCCGTGAAGGCGATGGTGCCGGAGCGTGTCTGCCAGATCATCGACCAGGCCATCCAGATCCACGGTGCCGCCGGCATCTCCCAGTGGACTCCCCTCGCGGACATGTACTGCCAGCAGCGCACGCTCCGCCTGGCCGACGGTCCAGATGAGGTCCACCACATGGTCGTGGGCCGGGCCGAGATCGCCCGCTACAAGAAGAGCTGAGCAGCGGATGCTCCGACGAGCATGACTGGGCCGCTCGCGCTTGTCGGCAGCGGCGAGTACCTCCCGATCATGCTTGAGGTCGAGCGGTCGCTCCTGGTCGGTCAACCCTCGGTGTACGTGCAGATCCCGACCGGCGCGAGCACCGAGGGGCCGGCGCGTCTCGCCCACTGGGTCGAGCTCGGGCGGCGGCAGGCCGAGCGGCTGGGGGTCGAGAGTCGCCCCGTCGTGGTGGTCGACCGCGCCGATGCAGACGACCCCGCGATGGCGGCGGCGATGGAGGGCGCAGGCCTCATCTACCTGTCGGGTGGCAAGCCGGCCCACCTCGCCGACACCTTGCGCGGTACTGCGGTGTGGGCGGCCATCGAAGCGGCGTGGATCGCAGGCGCGGCGTTGGCCGGCTGCAGCGCGGGGGCGATGGCGATGTGCGGTGAGGTGCCAGACATCTTGCGACGCGCCTCGGGCGGCCGGCTCGGCTTCGGGATCGTGCCGACGCTCCGCGTCATCCCGCACTTCGACCGCAACCTCGGGCGCCTGCCCGACATCGCCCGCCGCCTCGCTGTCGGGTCGCCGGCCGACGTGACCGTCGTCGGCATCGACGAAGACACCGCCCTCATCTGGCGTGACGGCGCGTGGACCGTCGCCGGCCGCCAGGCCGTGTGGCTGCTGGATGGCGATGGCCGCGCTCCGCATCGCGCCGGCGCCACGGTCGACCTGCCACCCCCGGTGACGGGCTGACCTTCGGCTGCATCCGGCGCCCGGCGCCCGGAGCTTGCGCAGGCGCGTGCCGCAAGGCAGCGCCAATCTTTGGCGATGGCCGGGGGCTGGCCTGGCCATCTGCAGGCGGTGACCGGTGGCCGATCGGTGGCCTGTTCGATCCGCCAGCGGGCCTGGCAGTCCCGCGGTTGCCCATGCTGAACACGCCGCTCGCAGCGCCGGGCCTTCGCTCGGTCCTCATCGACGCCGCCGCGGTGATCGGGTACCCGCTCCTGTAGGCGTGCGACCGGCCCGAGCGCTTCCGAGCGTGCTCGGACCCACGATGAGCAAGGATGGCGGCCGTGGGGACGACCGGCCGTGTTCGTGGTGCTCGTTCGATGCGAGGCGGGGCGGCGGTCTTGGCCGTGCTGGTGGCCGTGCTTGGCGTCGGCCGGACGCGCATTGCAGGCGCAGCCGACGCCACGCTCGGCACGACCGAGGTGCAGTGGCTGCACGTGGATCATCCCGTCGGGGCCGTGCCCGTGGTGCGGGACGAGTCCGGCCGACAGGTCGTGTTCCGTGGCGTCAACACCATCGGGATCCAAGACGGCTTCTACTCGCCGCGCACCTACGACGCCGCGTGGCAGCAGCCGATGTGGAGCATCGACCCCGCCGCGTATGACGGCGGGCGGTGCCCGGAGAACCGCCACGAGGTGTCGGACCCGCCGCTGTGCGAGGTCGATGCGGCGCGCCCCGCCGCCGAGCAGTCCGGCCGCTTCGACTCGAGGAACGACTTCGCGCAGATGCGGGCTCTCGGCTTCGACCAGGTTCGCCTGACGATCTCGTGGAGCCAGCTGGAGTCGACGCCTGGTGTGTACAACACGACGTACATCGACCGCATCGCCCAGGTGGTCGGTTGGGCGAAGGCGCAGCACGTCCACGTGCTGCTCGACATGCACCAGGACAACTACTCGCGCTTCCTCGTCGACAGCTCGCCGGTCGAGGTGCCGGGCCTGTTGACGTCGGTGCCCGGTTCGCCGCACCACGCAGATGGCGCCCCGCCGTGGGCCATCGTCACCGACGGCGAGCCGTCCCTCGCCCCCTTCGGAAGTGACGCGCTCAACGCTGCGATGTCGGCGGCGTTCACCTCGTTCTGGCGCAATGCTGCTGCGCCTGTAGCCCGAGGCGCCGCACCAGGCACGGGCCTGCAGGATCACTACATCGGCGCGATGGCTGCCCTTGCCCGACGCTTCATCGACGAGCCAGCGGTGTCAGGCTTCGAGATCATGAACGAGCCACCATCCGGGACCTTTGCCGCGCCCGGGGGGTTCGAGCAGGGGGTGCTGTTCCCCTTCTATCGGCGGGTGATCGACGCCATCACTGGTCTCGCCGACGGCGCACCGTGCCCCGCGTCCGCCCCCGCCGCAGCGGCCTGCGGGTATCCCGATCTTGGGATCCACGACACCCGGCACATGTTCTTCTTCGAGCCATGGGCCATCCGCAACCTCCTCGATGTCTCACCCCAGGTCAGCGCGCCGTTCTCGACGTATCCGAACCTCGTCTACGCCCCGCACACCTACACGCACGAGTTCACCGTGGACCGCACCCTCGTCGGTCCTTCGCCCATCCCACCGCCCACGCCGGTGCCATATCCCGTCAGCTACGACCAGGCATTCGACACAGCGAGCCTTGAGGCGCAGACCCTTGGCGCCGCGCTGTACATCGGTGAGTTCGGCAATGGCAGCGACGACGATGACACGCTGCTGCGGGACGCGACCGCGGCGCAGGATCGCCACCTCGCCGGGTCTGCGGTGTGGGAGTGGAAGAACAACTGCGCGCCCGGCACGCCGCCAAACCTGGCCGGGTGCGGCGGAGCGTGGTCGGTCTTCGCGGGCGACACCGCGACGCCACCGGCGCAGAACCGCGACGTGAAGCCGAGTCGCCGCCGCTTCCTCTCGCGGCCATATCCGGCCCGCACCGCAGGCGATCTGCTGTCGATCTCCTACGACCCGGACGCGGCCATCTTCAGCATGGTGGCCACGTCTGGCCAGGCCGTTCGCCCCGGCGACTCGGCCCGAGAGACCGAGGTGTTCGTGCCTGCAGCGGTTGGGGGTCGGATCGACGTTACCGGTGCGGCCATCCTCGATCGCGTCGAGACGACGGTCGACGGCAACCGCGTCGCCTACCTCACCCCCAGCGGTGCGGGCGCGTACTCGCTGGCGGTCAGCGACACGCCGGCGTCTCCCGTCCCCGACACCGGTGTGCCTGCGTTGGCGATCGCCAGCAGCGTTGCTGCGGCCGCACTCGTCGCAGTGCGGCGCCGGCAACCGAAGGCCGCCTGACCCAAACGGCGACGTCACGCGTCACTGACGTGCAGTGTCGCCCTCTGCTGGTCCAGATGACGTTCGTCATCCGCGCCAGGCTTGCGTCACTCCGCTGGGGCCGGATGCGTGAGCGAACGCGGCGTCCACGATGGCCATTGGGGAGCACCGACGGGGTGTCCACTTCGGAATACTGCGAACGTACGCACGGATGCGACTGACGAGTTGTCGTAGATCCTCGCCTCGTCACAGGCCGCGATCGCGGTCGCCACAAGGGGCCACAGTCGTTGGAAGCGGGCGCGGATCTTGTCGACCGGGACGGTGTGGCCGCCATGCGCAACGCGCTGCGCGACACGGGCCACTGCGAGGGCCTCCGGGATGAGTACGACGTGGAGCGTGACGCGGTAGTTCGCCGCATGAGCGGCATCGCTGACAGCGAGCTTCGACGGATGCGAGAACACGGTCTCGGCGACGAAGGACACGCCGGCGGCGATGTTCGCCGCACGCTGCTCGGCGGCCAGCGCTGCGGCCTCGTACGCGTGGTCGGACTCGTCGCCAGGCCAGCGTTCAGCGGCGACGACGTCAGCGTTCACACATGGGAGATGCATCTCTCCGGCGAGCACCCGCGTGTAGAGCGTCGACTTGCCAGCCCCGTTCGGACCGACGAGGAGGTGGAGGACCGGCAATGGGGCTACTGGTTGATCGGGAGGATCTGCCGCTCGACGACGTTGCCTTCTGCGTCGAGCTCGACGTATGACGTGCGTCCCTCAGCCCTGAACTCTGCGAGTAGATCGAGCGTGGCGAGGCGTGCCTCGATGCGCTCGATCTACGCGGCGCGAACCGCCGCCTACTCGAGGTCGGTCAGGTCGCCGTAGCTGCGGCCGCCCGCGAGCACCGCCGTGATCGCCGCTGGGCTGACGTTTGAGGCGGACTCCAACTGCCGCCCGATCCGAGCCCAGTGTGCGACCTGCTGCGAGAGGCTCCGGTCCTCGATCGACGCGACGAGCCTGGCCGACTGGTAGATGTCGTCGTCGATCCGGATTGGTGAGGTCATGGCCACGGCGACGTGTAGCAAACTGCTACAGATCGTGAGATCGCGGGAGGAGGGTAAATCTGCCGCCTTGCAGCGGCCGCAGGACCTCGAAGTGGCGGCGATCGAGCGTCAGGATGTTGCGGGTGCGGTGTCGGGCTGCCAGCACGACGAGCGACGCGTCGGCGATGCCGATCGATTGGTCGGCGTAGCGCTCGATCACCTCTGTTGCTTCGCGGATGTCTTCTGCCCCGAACTGGGCCAGCTCGTACGCTCCCGACGAGAGCTCGGCGAGAACGGCGCGCTCCGCCGCGACGCCGATTCGTGTTGCCACGAGGTAGTTCAGCTCGGCGATGACGTACGGCGAGACGCAGATGTCGTCAGGCCCCTCTCCAAGCGACGCAGTGACTGCGACATGCGCGGGCTCGCGGGCATTGAAGAACGCAAGGAGGCCGCTGGTGTCAGCGATGATCACCGCTCGCCGAAGCCGTCCAACGACAGGTTGCCGATGTCGGCGAAGGGCTCCGCGTCGAAGAGGGCACCCGAAGGCGTCGGCCTGGCAAGCCCGACGGCGAGGGCGTCCCGGATGACCTGGGCTTCAGCGACGCCACGCCGAAGTGCGGCTGCGGAGATGTCAGCCTTGAGATCATCGGGCAGATACACCGTCGTCTTGGTCGTCATGCCACCGATGCTACCAGCGGTGGTATCCACCGACGTTGGGGCGCGGGTGTCGCTGATCGGGTACGTGGTCCCCGGGGAGGCGCCGTGCCTCGGCGTCGTGCAGTGGCCGCTCAGACGCCGGTCAGGTCGAGCACCTCGACGATCGCACTATTGATGGCGAGGAGCTCCTCGTGACTCAGCGTGCCGACCGACTCACCGAGACGACTCCAGTCGACCGCCGCCATCTGCTCGACCAGGACGTAGGTGCGTTGTCCATCCACGACGACCTCGGGTCGGAACGACGCGCTTCGGCACGAGGTAGACGTGGGCGCGACGATGACGGTCGAGAGAGCGAGATCGTCGGCCTGCAGGGAGATGGCGTAGCGGGCCCCCGTCTGCTCGTGGCCCCTGGGGCC
>JAYUDU010000075.1:0-2463 GCA_043739605.1 Acidimicrobiales bacterium
CCGGAGTCGCGAGCTCCGGGTGTCGTTGGACGAACGTGTCGAGGCCAGCACCGAGGAGGATGTACTGGCCGATGCCCTCCTCAAGGAGTAGATCCTCGACGAACCGAGTGCGAGCGACGATCGCCGCCCGATAGGGACGCGTGCCGAGCGGGTGCATGTCGGGCCGGTCGCGCCAACCGTCGCCGGGGGCAGCCAATGCAAGGCCGATCTCGTCCTCGATGAGGTGCGGCTGTTCGTCGACCAGGACGTGGATCGCACGCCACAGCGCGGTGCGCACGGCGCTGCTGTCGGGCGCCACGTTCACGGGGCGACCGGCGCCTGCAGGCTCCACAGCCGACCGTCCGGATCGCGAACGGTCATCTCCAGGGTGCCCCAGTGCGTGGGCTGGAACGGCGTGACCACCTCGATCACTGGGTCGGAATCGAATGGGTGCGGCTCCGTAGGAGTGACTAGGCGGCGAGTGGGATGCCGTCGGCGTAGCGGGATTCGTGGACGCGGTGTCGTTCTCGGTTGAGGTGGAATTGCCAGTACGCCTCCCAGTGGCCGTTGCAGCGGACTGCCCGTAGCTTCAGGACCGCCTCGGCTCCCTCCACGCTCCAGCGCGCGCCGGTGATGTCCATGCGATCGGCCACCAGGTATCGACAGGTTCCTTCGATCACGCCGGTGGCGATGGGCCAGCCTGCTGCTAGCGCGGTTGGGTAGTCGAGGTAGGGAGCCTTGTTGGTCAGGTAGGTGGCGCAGGCGTCGGCCTTCTTGCGTTTGGTCCTGGCGAGCCCGAGCGTCGTCGCCCGTCGTCTGATCCCGGCGGCCACCTGTGTGGCTTTGCCTTCGAGCAGGGCCAGCGCCCTGTCGCGGACCCAGAGCTCCGCGGCGGGATCGCCCTCGGCGAAGAAGCACCACACCGCCCCCCACAGGTACTCGAGGACATGGATGAGGTCGATGACGATGACGACGTTGACCTCGCGGTCGCGGGCCTCGGCGCCGATGCGATCGAGCTGGTGGTTGTTGCCGTCCACCAACACGACCCAGTCCCGCTCGTGGTCGGGGTCTCGCCGTTCGGCCTCGTCGAATACCTTGCCCACGACTGCCGCGGCGTCCTCGGCCACGCTGGCTGTGACCCACTTGTCCTTCGCCTTCGGGGCCGGGGTGGCGTCGTCATCGCGGCTGGCCAGCACGGCGTCGGCCGTGCGGGCAACGCGGGTGAGGTCATAGACGGCGCCCACCTCGGCCATGCGCTTGCGATAGCGCTTCTCGCCTTTCGACAAGCGGCTCTCGAGCTTGGGAGTGGCGGTCGCTGCCGCTTTCCCCGTCGCTGGGCGCAGGGCGTCGGGGCGCATGACGATGCCCTTGCCGTCAGCCGACAGCACCAGTACGTCGCCCGCATCGCCGGGCCCGGGGGCGGAGGTGGCGTAGAAGTCCTCCACGTCTGCGGCCGCCTTGGCGGTGAGCGCTTCCACCTGGCGCTTGCCCATCGACACCCCGGTGTTGCGCTCGATGGCCTCCACCGCGGCGTCGAAGGATCCCCGGGCGGACTCGATGGCGGCCAGGCGGCGCACGCCGTGGGAATGACGTTCCGTGGGCAGGTTCAGGACCGCGTCGGCGGGATGGAGGTTGGCGCTGCCGCGGTGGCGATAGGCGAGGCGGTCCACGCCGACGGTTCCGAAGATCGTCGTGAGCTCGCGGTGATGCCCGGCCTCCACCGTTGCGTGGACCACCCCGTCGGCGTCGATGACCGCCCTGCGCTCTTCGCGCAAGCAGCGCAGGTCGAGGTGCTCCTGGTAGAGGCGGCACAGCAGCTCCCGGCCCTTGTGGTCAAGTTGTTCTTCGAGCTCGGCGTGCGACAACCCGCCGCTCTGGGTGCCTTCCAACCAGCCCAGCATCTCCTCGAAGCACATCCGGGATCCGCCGAACGCCGACTCTTGGGCGCCGGGGGAGGTGGCCTCATCGCCAGTAGGCGCTAGCGACGGGCCCGAAGCAGTCCCGGCAGTGCTCATCGGGGCCGTCGGCGACGTCGGGCCATCCTGGCCCGTAGGGCGGCCACACCGGCATCGGCGCGGGCGTCCAGAACCGCGCGCGCTGCGTTGTAGCGCTCGAGCGCGGAGCGCACGTCGTCGAGCTCCTCGGCCGAAAGCGTGACGGTCTTGGTCTTGCCGCCCTCGGGATAGGCCAACGCCGGGCTCTCATGGCCCGCCTCGCTGACGCAATGACAGCTCGGCTTGCCGCAGCGGCGACGCAGGGTGAACAGAACGCCCCGGAGCATCAAGGGCTCCGGACGGGCTCGACGACCAGGCATGATCTCTCCTGTCTGTTGGTATACTACCAACAGACACTTAACCATGACCGCACTGGCAGGTGGGCGATGGTGATCTTCAGCGCCCCGTCAGCCGAGGTGTTCTATCGACGGAAGCGTCACTCCAGGGGAGCCGCACCCAACTGAATTGACGCGTCGATCAGTCGACAAGA
>JAYUDU010000076.1:0-2459 GCA_043739605.1 Acidimicrobiales bacterium
CCGCCGACGGAGCTGTGGCCGTGCAAGAGATCCGGCCGCACCGACCGCACCAGCGATCGAACCGTCCGCACCGCGTTGAGGTTGCGCGGAGATGTGGCCGATCGCCGCATGTCGACGCGGTGGACAACGGCGTTGGCTGCCAAGGCGGCGTGCACGCCGGGGAACGTTCTGGCTCCGACGCGCCGGTCCGGGACCGCGACGTGATGCTCTGCGTCAACGGACGAGACGACATCGATCAGGTGGCGAGCAGTGCCCCCCTCGATGGCTTCGAGCACGTGCAGGATGCGCATGGGAAACCGCCGCCGCGCCGCTACTCGGCGAAGCCTTGGCGAACGAGGTTCTCGGTCACCACGCGGGGCTGCATCAGCTGCGCGAGGTAATCGGGGCCACCCGCCTTCGACCCCACCCCAGACATCCCCGCGCCACCAAAGGGTTGCCGCCCGACGACGGCCCCGGTGGTCCCGCGGTTCACATAGACGTTGCCGGCTCGCAGAGCAGCGGCGAAACGGCGAACGGTGCTCGGCGAACGGCTGAAGATGCCGGCCGTCAGCGCGTACTGGGTGTCGTTCGCAAGCTCGAGCGCGTGGTCGAGGTCGCGAGCCTTCGCGATGACGAGCACAGGACCGAACACCTCCTCCCGCCAAACGCGGCCGCCGGTGTCGATGTCGGCGATGACCGTCGGCCCGACGAATGTGCCGCTCGATGGGCCGTCAACTCTGGCCAGGGCCACGCGACCTTCGTTGGCTCCGGCGTCGATGAGGCCGCGGATCTTGGCCTCCGCGTCGGCATCGATCACCGGGCCGACGACGGTTCCCATGTCTGCTGCATCGCCGAACGGGATCACGCCAGCCGCTCCGACGACGCGCTCGACGACCTGGTCGTACACGTCTGCGCACACGATGAGCCGCGACAGCGCAGAGCACTTCTGCCCGGCAAAGCCGAACGCCGACGCCACGACGGCCGGCACCACCATGTCCAGGTCGGCGTCGCTTGCGACGACCGCGGCGTTCTTGCCGCCGAGCTCCGTGATGACCCGTGGGATCGAGCGACGCAGCGGGTTCACCGCAGCCGCGGCGGCGGTGATGGCGAGCCCGACCTCGCGACTTCCGGTGAAGACGATCGCGTCGACGAGAGGCGACGCGGCAAGGGCCGCACCAACCGTCTCCCCCCGACCCGGCACGAAACCAAGCACGCCGGCGGGTAGACCCGCGCGTTCGAGCGCCTCGACCAAGGCATGCGCGATCGTGGGCGTCTGCTCCGCTGGCTTGAGCACAACCGAGTTGCCGGCCACCAACGCGGCGACGGTCATGCCCGTCGGGATGGCAAGCGGGAAGTTCCACGGAGCGATGACCGCGACAACTCCACGAGCCTCGTACGTGAGTATGTTGCGCTCGCCCGGCGGCGACTGCACCTCGCCACCCCAGCCGAGACGGATGGCCTCGCGGCCGTAGTACTCGCAGAAGTCGATGGCCTCGCACACATCCGCATCTGCCTCCGCCCACGGCTTGCCCGCCTCCCTCACGCACAGCGCGGCCAGCGCGAGCCGACGGTCGCGCATCTCGGCTGCGGCCGCGAACAGCACCGCCGCCCTGGCCGACGGCGTCCGCGCCGCCCAGTCGGGCTGGACTCGACGGGCCACGGCGAGCGCGGCATCGACGTCGGCGAGCGTCGCCTGGCCCACCACCGCGATGACGTCTGCGGTGCGAGACGGATCCACCGAACGGTCGGTCGCCCGGTCGGCGATGCGACGCCCATCGATCACGGGCGCCACCCGTCGAGCGGCGCGTGCACGCTCGGCATCGACGGCCGCCTGCATCGCGGCGCGCACCTCAGACCGCCGCCACTCCGCCAGAGGTTCCGGGTCGTACTCGGTGGTCGCGAGCCCGCGGCGGGAGATCGACGTCTGGGGCCGCCTCTGGAGCGGCGATGGCACGGCTTCGTCCGGAATGCTCCCGGCCTCAGGCCGCTCGAGCAGCCTCGTCAGCGAGCGTCTGCTCAACCCGGACTGACGGACGAAACTCTCGTTTGCGGTGTTCTCCAGCAGCCGACGAACCAAGTAGGCCATGCCCGGCAGCAGCTCGCCGACCGGCGCGTAGACGCCACACCGCAGGCCCTCGACGACCGCCGCCGTGGCCAGCTCGTCGCCCATGCCGTGCAGCACCTGCCACTCGATCGCCGCGTCAGGCAGCCCCCTCGAACGTGCGGCGACGACTGCATGAGCGAGCGATCGGAGGTTGTGGCTTGCGAACGCGGGGCGAACCTCACCGTGATGGTCGAGGAGGATGTTCGTGCACCGTTCGTACGAGGCGTCGCAGAGGGCTTTGCCCTGCAGTACAGGGGGCTCCCATCCTGCGGCACGGGCCTCGATCGTCTCTGCGTCCCAGTACGCACCCTTGACCAACCGGACCCCGAGTGGGGCACCTCCGGCGCGCACCCGCCGAGCCGACAGGTCCACGAGC
>JAYUDU010000077.1:0-6487 GCA_043739605.1 Acidimicrobiales bacterium
GCCTTCGCCTGATCCTCGCGGGGGTTGCCGTGCTTGTTGCGCTCGCAGTGGTCGGCCCCTACGCCTTCATCCACTTCATCGAAGGCGACCCACCACAGAAGCTGACCGTCAGCGACGCGGTCAGTTCCGGGGCGGGGCCGACCACCACGGTGGCGGTGCCCGACAGCTTCGACGGCACCTGGACAGCCGCGGTGGGTTCCCAAGCCGGTTACCGAGTCAAGGAGACGCTGTTCGGCCAGAGCACGACAGCCACCGGGCGGACCACCGCGGTGACGGGCACCATGCAGGTCGGCGGATCGACCGTGTCGACGGCAGCGATCACCGTCGACCTCACCAAGGTGTCGAGCGACCAGAGTCAGCGCGACGGCCAGTTCCAGAACAGGATCATGCAGACCGCCAAGTTCCCGAACGCGACCTTTGCGCTCGCTGCGCCCGTCGCCCTTGCGACCGTTCCGGGGGATGGCGTCGCCACGAGCGCAATAGCGTCTGGTCAGCTCACGCTGCACGGGGTTACCAAGACGGTCGCAGTCACGTTGGCGATCAGACGCACAGGCGGGTCGATTGCGGTCGGCGGGTCCATCCCGATCACGTTCGCCGACTACGCCATCGACAACCCGTCGGGCGGACCAGCGACCACCGGCGACGCGGGTGAACTCGAGTTCGTCGTCGCTTTCGTCAAGGCGTGAGCGTCCTGGGGGGACCTCAGTCGAGGAGCGGTGCCCTGTTTGCGAACGCGTCGACCAGTTCCCTCGGCTCGATGACCGTGGCGGTGCCGCGCACCGCATAGGTGGTGGCGTGTTCCGGCTTCACATCGCCGTGCTCGTCGAGCAGCCACACCATCGCCAGGCGGCGGGGGACCGTGAGGTGCTCGATGCGGTCGTACGTGCCGAAGACGATGTCCCACAGCGGTGTCGTCACGCCGTGGTTTCGCAGCGGTGCTCCGAAGTGGTGGTGGAAGTGGTGGCGGCGCGTCCATCGGCCGTAGCGCGTACGGCCCGCCCACAGATGGTTGGAGGCATGGATGGCCTCATAGACGAAGTAGGCCACGGTCCAGCCAGCACCTGCGGCAAAGGCGGACGACCGCGACAGCATGAGGTGCAGCGCCAGGGGGATTGCGCCAAGGCCCACGAGGAAGACGCCGATCCACGCCGCCCACAGCAGCCCGAGGCCGTAGAGCCGTCGGGCGTGGTGGGCGAGGTGTTCCTTCGACATGAAGTTGGAGCCGCGGGCGGTGTGGAACCAACGGTGGAAAATGTACTCGGAGAACGTCCATCCGAAGGCTCCGAGGCCTGCCGCGACGCAGACTCGCAGAGCCATCATCGTCCGGCCTCCATCATCAGGATGGCCATGCGTTCGAGAGGGACATGTGCGGCCGCGACGATGAGGTTGGCTGGGTTGGCGCCCCACCCGACGAGGAGATCCAACTGGAGTCGGTCGGCAAGTTCAGCGGCCTTGAAGCCCTCGCCGGGCAGTTGGATGGTGGCGAGGGCGAGGACCCCGTTGATGGCGGCGACCCAGGTGATGGTGCGATCGAAGGCGTCGCCCGCGTCGAGCAAACCGAGTGCGACGGCCTCGCGCAGCAGCTGCTCCGGGCGGGCCAGCACCGCGAACGCGGCGGGCACCACGACAGCGAGGTCGACGGCTTCGTAGTCGCCGCGGGACCCGAGCAGTCGTTGCTGCAGGCGGTAATCGTCGGGCAAGACACGCTCGGCGGCGATGGTGGCGCGTCCAAACGAGACGAGGCGGGCCAGCGCGGCGGTGTCGACGTCGAGGCCAGCGAGATCGTGGGCGTCGAGCACCTCGGCTGCGTGGGCATCGGCAGTGCCGAGCCTGCCGATGGCGTCGGCCTGCAAGGCCGCGACGAGCGCACTCTTGGAGGCAAACGATGAGTAGAGCGTGCCGACGGCGCAATCGACGCGGTCCGCGACTGCCTTGATGGTGATGGCCTCGACCCCACCCTCGTCAACCAGGGCCCGGGCCGCGGCGAGAAACGACGCCCGGCGCGCCTCTCGCGACCGCGACCGTCTGTCGGTCTGCACGGCGTCCTCAGTGTGAACCACATTCATATTCTGAACGAGGTTCACCCGATCGTCAAGTCAGCCTGTCGGGTCGGCCGATGGCGCGTCGGGGCGCTCGCTTTCGCGTCATGATTTCCGTTTGAGCGATCGGGAGCTGGGATGCCTCAGCTCGCACGATCTCGGCGGCGATGGTCCCGGTTGGGTCGAGCTGTGCCCACGCCTGCGCTACTGCGTCGAGACGGGCCTGGACGACAGCGAGGCGCGACGATGCGGCGATGACGGGGGCGGATGGCACGACCGAGCTGAGCGACCGAGCGTCGATGCCGGTCAGGGAGAGCGCAACGGTGGCCGCGGCGGCGGCGTTGGCCGCCTTGCGGGACAGCGCATCCGCCTCGCGTTGCACTGCAAAGAGGATCCGCTGGTGTTCGACGCGCCGCACGACCAGCGTCGCCCGAAGCGCGGCCGCTGGCGTGCCGGCGTCCGCCCAGGCCAGGTCGGGGAGCTGTGCGTCGATCGCGGTCAGGTGGCGCGCTTGGGTGGCTGCCTCGTCGAGCATCGTGTCGACGTCAGCGCGGATCTCCTCCCAAGTAATGCCCGCCGGTACCTTCTCCAACATCCGCTTGGCGTAGGCGAACCGGTTCCTGGCATCAATCAGCCGCTCCGCTGCCTCTGCCGAGAGGTCATCCACCCTGATGACCCACCGCTGCGACCGAAATCCAGTCGTCACGAACGCGGCGACACCCCCGATCATGGCCACGATTCCGACACCGGTGCCGATGAAGGTGAGACCAGCGATCGTGCCAAGGAGACCGAAGGTCACCGCGGCACTCGCCAGGCTCGGCTTCGGCTCCAGCATCATCCGCGCCCAGACGGGCGCGCCCGGGGCAAAGATCGGGGCAGGCCTCCTCGGCACGGATGAGGGAACGAGCGCCACTGCGCCCATCGTTGCATCTCGGCACCTGAGGTCCCAGACGCGCGAGGCTCCCTGGCATGGTGATCGTCGGCCTGACGGGTGGGATCGGTTCTGGGAAGTCGACGGTGTCGAGCATGCTGGTCGAGCGGGGCGCGGTGCTCGTTGATGCGGACGCCATCGCTCGGGCCATCGTCGAGCCCGGCGGCGCTGCCTACGACGCCGTCATCGAGCGGTTCGGACCGACCGTGGTGCGGTCCGACGGCCACCTCGACCGGCCGGCGCTCGCCGCGGTGGTGTTTCACGATGACGAGGCCCGCAAGGCCCTCAACGGCATCACCTTCCCAGCGATCGGCGCCGAGATGTTGCGCCAGGTCGCGGCCGCGGGCGAGGTCGAACCCGACGCAATCGTCATCATGGACATCCCACTGCTGGCCGAGGGCGGAAGGGAGCGATACCCGCTGCAAGGCGTCATCGTCGTCGACACACCGGTCGATATCGCGGTGTCTCGGCTTGTCGCCCACCGCGGCTTCACCGAGGACGACGCCAGAGCCCGCGTTGCCGCCCAGGCCACACGAGAGCAGCGCACCGCAATCGCCGACCGCGTCATCGACAACGCCGGTGCCCCCGCCGCGCTGGAACATCAGATTGACGACGCATGGGACTGGATGGTGTCGCTGCGGCGACCGGCCGAGGGCTGACGACGACCAGCGTCCAGAACCGGACAGTTGTTGTCCGACCCTCCGCGTAGGCTTGGAGACGTGACCGACACCGCCGCGACTCTGCCTGTTGGCCTCCTCGATCCTCGTTCCTCGGATCCGCTCGGCCAGGGCGGCGGCCCGACGACTGCCATCGAGGCGCGGCTCGTGCGGCCGTTCGAGGTCGTCGCGGCGTACTCGCCGGCGGGTGACCAGCCGGCGGCCATCGCTCGGATCGTCGAGGGCATCAAGGAAGGCGAGCGCTTCCAGACGCTGCTGGGCATCACCGGCTCCGGCAAGTCGGCGACCATGGCGTGGACCATCGAGCAGGTCCAGAAGCCGACGCTGGTCATCGCCCCCAACAAGAGCCTCGCCGCCCAGCTGGCCAGCGAGTTCAAGGAGTTCTTCCCGAACAATCGGGTGGAGTACTTCGTCAGCTACTACGACTACTACCAGCCAGAGGCGTACATCCCGACCTCCGACACCTACATAGAGAAGGACTCGTCCATCAACGACGAGATCGATCGACTCCGCCACGCCGCCACGTCTGCTCTCCTCACCCGCAAAGACGTCATCGTCGTCGCATCGGTGTCATGCATCTACGGCATGGGCTCCCCGGTCGAGTACGCCAAGCGCATCGCCGCCATCCGCATTGGCGACGAGATCGACCAGCGCAGCCTGCTGAGCCGGCTCATCCAGATGATGTACACGCGCAACGACATGACGCTGTCGCGGGGCAACTTCAGGGTGCGGGGCGACACCATCGAGGTGCACCCCGCGTACGACTCGCACTCTGTGCGCATCGAGCTGTTCGGCGACGAGGTCGAGCGCATCTCCCGGGTCGATCTCATGACCGGCGAGACCCTCGGCGATCTTGACGAGATCGTCATCTTCCCCGCCACCCACTACAACGCCGGCGACGATCGCATGGTCGATGCCATCCAGGGCATCGAGCACGAGCTGCAGGAGCGCCTCGCCTTCTTCGAGAAGGAAGGCAAGCTGCTTGAGGCCCAGCGGCTGCGGATGCGCACCAGCTATGACCTTGAGATGCTCGGCGAGGTCGGTGTCTGCAACGGCATCGAGAACTACAGCAGGCACATCGACGGCCGGTCTGAGGGCGAGCCGGCGTACACGCTCATCGACTTCTTCCCCAAGGACTATTTGCTCATCATCGACGAGAGCCACGTCACGGTGCCGCAGCTGCATGGCCAGTACGAGGGCGACCGGTCTCGCAAGGAGACCCTCGTCGACCACGGTTTCCGGCTGCCATCGGCGGCGGACAACCGCCCGTTGCGGTTCGACGAGTTCTACGAACGCATGGGCCAGACGGTGTTCTTGTCGGCCACGCCGGCGCCGTACGAGATCGGCATCTCGTCGCGGCTTGTCGAGCAGGTCATCCGGCCGACCGGCCTCCTCGACCCGCAGGTCACGGTCAAGCCGACCAAGGGGCAGATCGACGACATCATCGAACAGATCCAGGAGCGGGTCGCAGTCGAGGAGCGGGTGCTCATCACCACCCTGACGAAGAAGATGGCGGAGGACCTTACGGACTATCTCCTGGAGCGTGGCATCAAGGTTCGCTACCTGCACTCCAACATCGACACCCCCGAGCGCATCGCCATCATCCGCGACCTGCGACTCGGCGAGTTCGATGTGCTCATCGGCATCAACCTGTTGCGGGAGGGCCTCGACCTCCCCGAGGTCAGCCTCGTGTGCATCCTCGATGCTGACAAAGAGGGGTTTCTCCGCTCGCAGACTGCGCTCATGCAAACGACTGGTCGTGCGGCGCGCAATGCGCATGGCGAAGTCATCATGTACGCAGACCGGATGACCGACTCCATGACGCGCGCCATTGAGGAGACCAGTCGCCGGCGGGCGTTGCAAGAGGCGTACAACGCAGAACACGGCATCGACCCGACGACCATCACCAAGGCCATCTCCGACCTGTTGGGCATCCTGCGACCAGGCGGCCTCACCACCGTCAAGGGTCGGGGACGCAACCGCAACAGCGACGGCCGGGGCGCCCTCGACCGCATCCACAACGAGCTCGCCGCGCTCGGCAAGGACGAGCTGGAACGGCTGGTCCGCAGCCTCGAGGAGGAGATGCACGACGCCGCCGTCGACCTCCGCTACGAGGAAGCCGCCCGCCTCCGCGACGAGATCCTCGACCTCAAGGCAGAGCTGGTCAACAAGAAGTGACCGACGCGGCGACGGCGCGTCCATCGAGGGCGAGCCGCAACTGGCCAGGCGCCCTCCTGGCCGTGCTTGCGGTCGGGCTGGCGCTTCGCATCCCAGGACTCTTCCGCCGCAACCTCGACTTCGATGAGACCTTCACCGCGCTGGCAGCGCAGCGTTCCCCGCTCGCCGCGATCCGGTTCGTTCGTGCGCAGGACGCCCACCCGCCGCTCGACCTGCTCCTTCGCACCGTCCAGGTCCACCTCGGCTTTGCAGCATGGGCGGTCCGGCTGCCATCGCTGGTCCTGGCCGCCGCCGGGCTGGTGGTGCTGGGGCCGTGGCTGTGGCGGCGCGGCGTCGCCGGCCGGGCGGCCTTCATCATCCTGGCGGCTTCGTCAACCCAAGTCCGGTGGGCCGTAGAGGCCAGGCCTGTCGCCGTCCTCCTCCTCGCGACGCCCGTGCTCACCGTTGCTGCGGACCGGTGGCTCGCGACCGGGCGCCGGCGATGGATCGTGGCCGCGGCGATCGCCGGAACCGCGGCAGCGTGGTCGCACGGCGCCGGGTTCCTGGTGCCGGCCGGGGCGTTCTGGCTGGTCGGCCTGGATCGCCGGCGAAGTGCGTGGTGGTGGCGGGCACAGTCGGTCGGCGTACTCGCTGTGTGGGGTGTGGCGTGGGCACTGCCGGCG
>JAYUDU010000078.1:0-2455 GCA_043739605.1 Acidimicrobiales bacterium
AGCGAGCCAACAGCGCCTCGGTCGCGACGATCTCGAATGGCGTGGCCTCGGCCCCACCAAGCAGCTGCACGACGCGGGCCGCGTTGATGTCGACCGGCACCCCAGAGCCGGCGGCGATGACCTTTTCGTACAGGCGGGCCCGGAGGAACTGCACTCGCTCAAAGGGGTTCGTCGGGGCTTGGCCAAGCAGGTCGATGACCTCGAGGGGTGGAGATGGCACCGTACGAAACGGGTCGAGCTCTGGGGTGCGCTCGGTGGGTGCCTGACCGAGCTCGAGGCCAGATGGCGAGGCCGCCGCGGTGACGGTGTAGCTGAAGCCCGCACCGGGGGCGCCCGCCGTTGTGCGCAACACGTTGGTGCGAGGGTCGTAGCCGACGGTCCCCTTCGCCCCGGTCACGACCTGGGGGTTGGGCGGAGCTGGCAGGGTGAATCCGTCGAGGCCGCGGACCGTGAACTGCGCGCTGACCTGGGGTCTGTCGGGCGCGGCCGGGACGCGACCGTCCGCCGCGGGCGTGACCAGGCGCTTGAGGTCGAACGGGGGCAGCAGCCATGCCGATCCGTCGTAGCCATCGAGCACTCCGAGTCGCCATGGGCCCTTTGAGGTGGAGGCGACCTCGAACAACGGCCGATCCTTGACCTCCTTCAACGGCACGACCTTCGGCTTCTGGGGCTTCGCCTCGCGGTTGCGAGCGGGCTCGGGGAACAGCACCTTGGCTTGGCTCAGCCCGGCGAGAGCGACCGCCACCGCGACAAGGGCGGCCGCGCCGCGGCCGAGCTGGCGCAGCTCGAACCCCCTGCCGGTCCGCTCACCGGTGCCGGTTGATGACTCTGCCAGCTCTGCGGTGGACAGCACGCCGAGGCCGGCGAGGAGCAACACCAGTGCGACCGCCCCGCCGACGACCTCGCGTCCCCTCGGCTGCAGCGTGCCGGCGGCGACGACGAGCGGGACGGGCACGATCACCGCGAGTCGAGGACGCTCGAGTCCGGTCGCGAGCGATGCCGCGGCGCCCCCGACGAGCACCACAAGGCTGATGGCCAAAAAGCGCCATCCGGGGTCGAACGGGATGGGCGGCTGGTCGAGCCCGCCGTTGGACAAGGCCCGCCGCACCAGCTCTGGGACGGTGCCGGTGGTGCCCGTGGGGTTGGGGAGGAGCACGGCCCCGAGGTAGCCAAGGAGGAAGGCTGCGGGCAGCAACAGGTACTGCGCGCCGCTCCGCCCGCGCCGCTCTGCGAGGCCAACAGCTGCCACGCCTCCAGCAGATGCGACCATGCAGATCGGTCGTGCCGCCACCCCTTGGAACACCCCCGCGACCAGCCATGCGGCGCCGCCAGTCCCGAGGAGCGCGGCGAGCAGGATGCGCTGGAGGGGCACCACCGGCACCGCGTCGGTGTCGGTTTGGACGTCGACGTCGATCGGGGCCGCACGCGGCGGCGGGGCCGGGCCCGGCTCGGCCGTCGGGCCAGCCTGGCGGACGATGGGTGCGTCGACGATGGTCATCGGCCGCCTCCGACCTCAGCGCGGAACGTCGCTTCGAGGCTGACGAGTGGGCGAAGCGTGACGACCTGACAGCCGAGGCTGGTGGCGATGATCGTCGTCCGGGGGTCGGCGCCCTCCCAACCGATGAGGACCAACACGACCCTGGTGCCGCGCTGGACCAGCAGGCGTATGCGAGCGCCCGCTTCCTCGTCGATGTGGGTGGTGACGATGAGCGTGTGCGCGTCAGCGCGGCCCGAGCGCAGGATGCGGGCGACACCTTCGGCGAGTGCGGCGGCGGTTGGCTGCACCCCGGCGAGGCGGTCGAGCATGGGGATGCGACCGCTCGCGCCGCGCACCGGTCTGCCCAACGCGCCGCCATTGGTCTCGACTGCGACGGCGAACCCGTCCCTGATGTGGTGGGTGGCGAGGCTGGCCACCGTCTTCACCGCCGCCTCGAAGGTGTCGCTCGGGGCGCCCGGCGAGTGGAATCGCGCGTCGTCATCGAGGAGCAGGACGACCTTGTCCGTGATGCCCTGCTCCGATTCGCGCACCAACATGCGCCCCGTCTTGGCCACCGCCTTCCACACGACGCGGCGCAGATCGTCGCCCCGAACGTAGTCGCGCATGCCGTAGAACTCGAAGCCGCTCGGCCACGGTTTGGACTCTGGCGGCCGGGTTGGAGGGTCTTCCCATTGACGGGTGAGGGGGCGATCGTGGACGGCTTCGGTGCTGGGGTGCACGATGACCTTTGTCGGCCCAAGCAGCTCGCTCGTCCGCCGCGACAGCCCGAACGGGTCCGTCCACACCGCCCGCAGCGGCCCCACGTCGTAGACGCCCCGCAGCCGTGGGGTGATCGCGTAGCGATGGGTGATGGTCGCCTCCCCTGCGAGCCCCGCCACCGGAAGCCGACGATCGATGCCGAGGTGAGGGTGCAGCTCTTCTTCCAACACGAACACGCCGACCCTGCGGCGGGCCGCG
>JAYUDU010000079.1:0-2447 GCA_043739605.1 Acidimicrobiales bacterium
CTGGAGCGGTTCCGTGTGTTGCGGGTTGGCGAGGGCGATGGATTCCACGCGGGCTGAGCGAAGCCGAGGTCGCAGCGCTGCTCGACCACACCGAGGCGACCACGACGGTCGGGCTTCGTGACCGCGCCGTTCTCACTCTCTTGGCCCGCCTCGGCTTGCGGGCTGGCGAGGCGGCCGGTCTGATCCTTGACGACGTCGACTGGCGTCAGGGCACGCTCGTAGTCCGAGGCAAAGGAAGTCGTCGCGACACGCTTCCGGTTCCCGTCGATGTCGGCGAAACGCTGGTGGCATATCTACGCGACGGTCGTGGACGAGTGACGTCGCGGTCGCTGTTCTTGAGGGTTCACGCGCCGATCGTCGGGTTGTCGTCGGGGGGTGTGAGCCAGATCGTGTGCGCCGCTGGTGAGCGTGCCGGGGTCCGGGCTGCGGCGCACCAGCTACGCCACAGCGCGGCCACGTCGATGCTGCGCGCTGGGGGCTCGCTCAACGAAGTCGGCCAGGTCCTGCGCCACGCCGACGCGGCCACGACCGCGATCTACGCCAAGGTCGAATATGGCGCGTTGGCCACACTGGCCCTGCCGTGGCCGGGGCGGGCGGCATGAACGCCCTGTCGGAGGCGGTCGAGGACTATCTGAGCGTGCGCCGTTCCCTTGGCTTCAAGCTGAGCGTGTATGGCCGTCTGCTGGGCGACTTCGTCGCCTACATGGACGCCGCCGGCGCCACGACCGTCACCACCGACATCGCGGTGGCGTGGGCCGTTCAGCCAAAGAACGCCACGCCACGGTGGTGGGCGCACCGGCTCAACGTGGTGCGCGGCTTCGCACGCCACCTACACGCCATCGATCCCACCGTCGAGGTGCCGCCCGTCTTGCTGCTCGCCTGCCCGCAACGTCGCCGCGATCCTCACCTGTACTCCGATGCCGAGATCAGGGCTCTCATGGACGAGGCCCGTTTGCTACGACCGCAGCTCCGCGGCGCCACCTATGAGACGTTGATTGGGCTGATCGCAGTGTGCGGCCTTCGCCCGGGCGAGGCGTTACGCCTCGACCGGCGTGATGTCGACTGGACCGAAGGACTGCTGCGCATCATCGGAACGAAGTTCGACAAGAACCGCGACGTTCCCGTTCAGGCGAGCACGATGGAAGCGCTCAACCGTTACAGCCGGCTACGCGACCGGTGCTGGCCGGTCCCGAGATCGGTGAGCTTCTTCGTGTCCAGAACCGGGAAGAGGCCCGGTATTGGCACCGTTGATGCCACATTCCGGGAATTGCTGCGTCGGGCTGGGATCACGTCGCCGTCGCATCGTCGTCCTCCGCGTCTACATGACCTCCGACACGCTTTCTCGGTCAAGACCCTCATCGGCTGGTATGCGGCAGGGCTCGACGTTGACGCGCGGCTGCCGTTGCTGTCGACCTACCTGGGGCACTCGAACCCGTCACACACGTACTGGTATCTGTCCGCGTCGCCGGAACTGCTCAGCCTGGCGGCAGGCCGACGCGAGCACGCAATACAGGGCCGCTCATGAGCGCGCTCGCTCCCACCCTGGAGGCCTACTTCACCGAGCGTCTCATCGGCCAACGACAAGCCAGCCCCAACACCGTCGCCGCCTACCGCGACGCCTGGCGGCTGCTGCTGGGCTACACGCAGACCCGGACCGGCAAGACACCCAACCGCCTCGACGTCGGCGACCTCGATGCCAACCTCATCAGCGCCTTCCTGGAACACCTCGAAACCGAACGGCGAAACACCGTGCGCACCCGCAACGCCCGCCTCGCCGCGATCCGTTCCTTCTTCCACTACGCAGCCCTGCGACACCCCGAACACGCCGGGATCATCGCGTCGGTGCTGGACATTCCCGCGAAACGCCGAGAACGAAAAGAGGTCTGCTACCTGACCGGGCCCGAAGTCGAAGCGTTGGTCCAAAGCCCCGACCGCCAAACCTGGACCGGCAGACGCGACCACGCCCTGCTGGCCGTCGCAGTCCAGACCGGGCTGCGAGTCTCCGAACTCACCGGCCTCGCCAACCAAGACGTCGAGCTTGGCGTCGGCGCCCACGTGCGCTGTCTCGGCAAGGGCCGAAAGGAACGCTCGACCCCACTCGACCATGCCAGCGCCGACACGCTACGAGTCTGGATGCGAGAACGCGGCGGCTCACCCCACGATGCGTTGTTCCCGACCCGACGCAACAGCCCACTCAGCCGCGACGCCGTCGGGCACCTGGTCACCAAACACTCCATCGCCGCCCAGCGACGCTGCCCATCACTCAAAACGAAACGCCCGACGCCACACACCCTGCGGCACAGCTGCGCCATGGACCTTCTCGCCTCCGGAGTCGACCGCACCGTCATCGCCTTGTGGCTCGGACACTTTTCTGAGGAGCCGAATGTGTCGCGTGGTGTCGCGGGGCGAACTGGTGTTCGGGATTTTTGTCACACCCTCTGCTTACT
>JAYUDU010000080.1:0-6466 GCA_043739605.1 Acidimicrobiales bacterium
CATCGATGCCGGCCGAGGTGGCGGCCGGCCCATACGGCTCATCGACGGCGGACGCACCCAGATAGCCCGCCTGGATGACATCGGTCGGGGCGTAGCCAAGTGCCGCCGTGCCCAACCCGAGGACCGATGCGTCGCCCGTCCCCGAGCCGAGACCTCCGACCAGTACCAGCAGCCGTCGACCGTGGGCAGCGGCAGGGGCGACCGGCGGGGCCGTCGAGGACGAGGTGCACGGTCGGTTGCCGGCCTCCTCGACCGCGATCGCGGCGACGAGGCGTGCCGCGACGAGCGTCGGATCGCCGGCCCAAGCGAGTCCGGTCGCGAGAGCGGCTTGCAGCGCGCCAGGATCGGCCACACCGACGGCGGTCAGTGCGCTGGCAAGGTCCGACGCGCGATGCAACAGGATCGACCCTGCGCCGAGCAACCGGTGCAGGCGCGACGCCTCCTCGGCGGCTGGGAGCGGATGCTGATCGTCGGGAACGAGGCGGACACGGGTTGGCCGACTGCCTGCGAGGTATGGCGTCGGGTCGAGGTATGCGCCGGCCCGCCGCAGGCCGACATGGACCGATGCACCAGCGGTGCCGACGACATCGCCGCGCCGGACATGGGCGCCGCGCGTCGTCGAGATGGTCGCAAGGAACGACAACGAGCTGCGAATCCCGTCCCCGTGGAGCACCACGACGTGCAGCGTCCCTGCGACCGGTCCCGCAAAGACCACCTCGCCGTCGGCCACCGCTCGCACCGGTTCGCCCGGCGTCGTTTCGAGATCGAGCCCTCGGTTGCCGGCGGCGTACGGGCCCGCGGGAGCTCTGAACGGATCAACGACCCTCCCAGGCACGGGTGGCCGATACTCGACGACCGGGCTCTGGTCGGCGGCGGCCGGCGATGGGAACAGTGTCGCGACGCCCAGGATGGCGGCGACGATCAGCGCGGCGAGGCGCGCGGAGAGATGTGGGGTTGCAGGCACGGTCGGGCCCTCTCAGGTCGTTGAGGAGAGGTCGGCCCTGAGGGGTCGGCGAGTCGCACGGAGGTGACCGCGGGGAACTGGTCTTGGCGATGAGCCGGGTGCGAGCCGGCAACCGATCTACGCGGGTTCGCGCTCCGAGGCGCGGATGCGAGCGCGGAGCTGAATGACCGCTTTGGTGTGGATCTGGCAGACGCGGCTCTCGGTCACGCCGAGGACGGAACCGATCTCTGCGAGGGTCAGGCCCTCGTAGTAGTACAGCGAGAGCACGATCTTCTCTCGTTCGCCGAGCCGGTTGATGGCCGCCGCGAGGATGACCTTCATCTCTTCGACCTCGAAGAGACCGGCCGGTCCAGGGTCGGACTTGTCTGGCAGCGATTCTCCGAGGGTGGCGCCCGCCTCTCCCCGGTCGCCTCCGAGCACCTCGTCGAGCGCAACGACGCCGACATAGGAGACCTGGCTGAAGATCGCTTGTAGCTCGGCTTCGGAGATGCCGATCTCGGCGGCCACCTCTGCATCGGTTGGGGCCCGCAGCAGGCGGTGCTCGAGTGCCTGATAGGCGCGTTCGACGGTGCGGGCCTTGGACCTGACCGACCGCGGCACCCAGTCCTGGGAGCGAAGCTCGTCGATGATGGCGCCCTTGATGCGCGCCAACGCGTACGTCTCGAACTTGATGCCCCGCTCCGCATCGAACTTGGCGATGGCGTCGATGAGACCGAAGATGCCGTAGCTGACCAGATCGCCCTGGTCGACGCTCTGGGGAAGCCCGCTCGCCACCCGTCCGGCGATGAACTTCACCATCGGCGAGTAGTGGACGATGAGCCGGTCGCGGATGGATTGTTCGCCGGTCGCCTTGTACTGACGCCAGAGCGCGGCAATGGTGTCGGCGTCGCTGGTCTGCTTGGTGGTCACAACGATCCCGCCTCGCCGCGTGGGTGGGTCTGTCCGTGCACCCGCACGAGACGCTCTTTGGAGACGTGAGTGTAGACCTGCGTCGTCGAAAGACTGGCGTGACCCAGCAGCTCCTGCACGATGCGCAGGTCGGCGCCTCCATCGAGCAGATGCGTTGCGAAGGTGTGGCGCAGTGCGTGCGGGTGCGTTGGGGTTGGGCTGGCCCGGTCGATGATGCGCCGCACATCGCGAGGACCGAGGCGCAGGCCGGTGCGGTTGACGAACATCGCCACCCCGACGCCGGGCGCGGCCATGTCCGTTCTGGGACCGGCCAGCCACCGTGCCACCGCGGCCACCGCGGCCTCGGACGTGGGCACCCGTCGCTGCTTTGAGCCCTTTCCCCACACGGTGACGATGCGTCGGTCGAGGTCGATGTCGCCGAGGTCGATGCCGCACAGCTCTGCGACGCGCAGGCCAGAGCCGTACAGGAGCTCGCACACGGCGAGGTCGCGTGCCGCGACTGCGGCGGTGTGGTTTGCGTGGTGGCGCGACGCACCGGCCAGCAGGGTCGCCACCTCACGCGGTGCGAGGACGTCGGGGAGGCGCTTGGGTCCGCTCGGGGCGGTGAGACCGCGGCTGGGGTCGGCGTCGATGACGCCGGTCCGGCACAGCCACGCGCACCAGCGCCGCAGGGCGGCGGCGCGGCGCGCCATCGTGGCGGCCGCGAGACCGCGCGTGACCAGCGAGGCCAGGTGGCGCCTGAGGTGGATGCGGGTGAGGTCGTTGGGGGCCAGCGCCAACGGCGCAGCCCACGCGACGAAGGCAACGACGTCTGCCCGATACGCGCGCACGGTTGGCGGAGCGACGTCGGTGAGGGATTGGCAGAACTCGTCGATGCGCCAAACTTCGTGCTCGTGGCCGTCCGCCACGACGGCGCCGCCGCCGTGTTCGCAAGGGTGCGGGGCCAAGCCGCCAACGTGTGCCACCGCGACTCAACCGTAGACCGAAACAACCTCACCGTCACCACCAACAACACGAGCCCCACGATGTGGTCGAACGTCACCGCATCTGCCCCCACCAGCCGGCGCCGCGCTCGACGAGGCCGGCGTCGGCCAGCTCTTCGAGCGCGGCCAGGACATCGGCTACCGGGAGCGCAGTCATCGAGATGATCTCGTCCGTGGCGCGCGGCAGCGGACCGATCGCCTCGAGGACGGCGAGTCCCGCAGCCGACACGTTTCGCATCAGCGACGCGTGGTTGTTGGCCGGGGGAATTACGGGGCGTGGGTCGACATGCAAACCGAGCACGAACAACACATCGGCGGCGTCACAGCACGGCGTCGCACCCGACCGGAGCAGGTCGTTGGTGCCCTTCGATGCGGGCGACCGAACAGCACCCGGCACCGCCAGCACCGGACGGCCCCGTTCGAGTGCAGCCTCGACAGTGTGCATCGACCCCCCATGCTCGTGCGACTCGACGACCACGACGGCGTCGGCGAGACCGGCCACGATGCGGTTGCGGGCCGGGAACCGCCAGCGCTCGACCTGGGTGCCAAGCGGCGCCTCGGACACCAGCAGGCCCCGCGCCGCGACCTCGTCCCACAGACCAGCGTTGGCACGGGGGTAGTGCACGTCGAGCCCGGTGGCCACGACCCCGACGGTGGCACCGCCGGGCGCTGCGAGCGCGCCGCGATGCGCGGCACCGTCGATGCCCATGGCGAGTCCAGAAATGACCGCGACGCCAGCCGCGGCGAGGTCGGTTGCGAGCTGGCGAGCGATGGCCCGCCCGTCGTGGGTGCACGATCGGGTGCCGACGATGGCCACCGTTGGCTGCGCGAGCAGGCGCAGGTCGCCGAGGGTGAACAACACCACGGGTGCGTCCTCGTCCTCCTCCAGCCGAGTGGGCCACGCCCCGTCGCCGGCCGTGAGCACGGAGATGGCCAGATGTCGATGGTGGTCTGCGAGCGCCTCTGCGTCGACGCCCGTCGCCACCAACCGCCAGGCGCGGACGAGGTCCCACGCCCCGGGGCCACCCCCAAGGGCACCAGCGACGCTGGCGCCGTCGGCAGTCCGATCGTGGAGCGCGGCCCACGCCTGCGGCGCGCCGAGGGCGCCGTAGACGCGGCGAAGGCGCGATGGACCCATGCCGGCGAGGCCGGCCAGCGCGATCATCGCGGTGACGTCACGATCTTGCGGCGGCACGTTCATCCGGCAATCGCTTCGGGAACGACCTCGTGGCGCAAGCCCAGAGCGAGGTGCAGGTGTTCGATGCTGATCGGTCCGGCCTCGCCGCGCAGGTCGGCAAGGGTGCGCGCCACGCGCCGCACGCGATCGAGACCGCGGGCCGACAGGGCGCCGCTCCGCAAGCGTCGATCGAGAAGCGCAGACGCCGGCGCGGAGAGCGACGCATGGCGGGTGAGCGCCGCTCCTCGCAGCATGCTGTTGGACGTGACGCCGCGCTCGACCGCAAGCGAGCGTGCGCAGGCCACGCGTGCTGCCACATCCACCGTCGACTCCCCCGCTGGTCCACCCAAGACCTCCGCTGCGCCGGGTCGTTCGACCAGGATGCGGAGGTCGAATCGGTCGAGCAGGGGCACCGAGACGCGCCTGATGCCTCGAAGTCGCTGCGTCGGTGTGCATCGACACCGGCCGGGCGTGAGGCCATCGCCGCATGGACACGGGTTCATGGCCGCGACGAGAAGAAAGCGTGCAGGGAAGGTGGCAGCCCCCACCGCTCTGTGGACTCTGACGACGCCCTCCTCCATGGGTTGACGCAGCGTGTCGAGAACGAGCGGCGGGAACTCGGCCAGCTCGTCGAGGAACAGCACGCCGCGATGCGCGGCGGACACCGCTCCTGGGCGAAGTGATGCGGTGCCGCCTCCGATGAGCGCCACGGCAGATGTCGTGTGGTGCGGCGCGATGTAGGGCGGCCGCACGAGCAACCCCTCGTGGGCATCGAGCGAGCCGGCAGCCGAGTGGACCCGGGTCGCTTCAAGCGCCTCGGCATGGGCGAGATCGGGCAGCAAGCCCGGCAATCGTTCGGCGAGCATGGTCTTGCCGGCACCGGGGGGGCCGGTCAACAGCACGTGGTGCGCCCCCGCCGCGGCCACCTCGATGGCGAGCCTGGCCAACAGCTGCCCCCTGACATCGGCCATGTCACCCGCGGGCACCGAGCGCGCCCGGATGCGGCCAACGTCGACGGGCGTCGGCCACGGCGCGTCGCCCCTGAGGGCTTCGACGACCTGCAAGAGCGTCGCCCCGCCCCGAACCTCGTGTGCACCCACCAACGATGCCTCGCCGACCTGACACAGCGGCACGACCAGCCTGCGACCCGAGCAGGCCTCCGCGAGGGGGACCATGCCCTGAACCGGACGCAACGTGCCGTCGAGTCCGAGCTCTCCCAGGAACGACGCGTTGTCGATCGAGCCCTCCGGGAGCTGATCGGACGCCGCCAAGAGTGCGATGGCGATGCCGAGATCGAGGCCGGCGCCATGCTTGCGCTCTGCAGAAGGGGCGAGGTTGACGGTGATGCGCTGCATGGGAAAGGCGCATCCGGCCGACTGGATGGCGCTTCGCACCCGATCGCGGGCCTCGCGGCACACGCCGTCTGGTTGGCCGACGACGGTGAACGTCGGGAGCCCGGTGGTGGTGTGCACCTCAATGGTGACAGGCGAACCGTCGACACCAAGCAAGATGGCCGCGGTGGTGATGGCGAGCATGAGGGGCCCTCCCTGGGCGTTCGTTGCGGGGAGGAGCCGACGCCGCCGGGGCGGCCGATGCTCGAGGCGGCTGCGTCGCGTGACCCACCTGGGCCCGCGCCGCAACGGCGTGACGCCGAGCATACCAACGGGGTGGGACACCTGCGCCCTGCGTCCTCGAACCGAGCCAGACACGTAGCAACGACGGCCGCTACGGTTCGTCGCGTGACAACGCCCCAGGACACCATCGACGGATTCGCCGACCTCGTCGCGCGGGCGGAGGCATCTGCGGAGACCCGGCCGCGGGCCGACCTCGCAGGCGCCCAGGTCCAAGCGCTCCACACCACCCTTGGCCAGCTCGGCGCCGACGACGGCGACCTGCCGGCCGCGGTCGCAGAGGCCCTCACCACCATCCGCACCTGGATCGCAGACCACGGCGGTCTGGCCGACGAGATCGAGGGCCGCGTCGCTCGAGAGAAGGTGCGGGCCTACGCCGTCGTCGCAGACGACCTCGGCCTCGACGCCGCAGTGTGCGACGACCTCATCGCACGATGGGACGCGGCCACTGCACCCAAGCCAGAGCGGGCCACGGCGCGACGCACCACGTCCGGCGGCCGCTCAACAGAGCAAGGCCTCACCGAGTGCCCCATCTGCCACGGCCAGTACAAGCGCATCAAGATGCACTACACCTTGCAGCACAAGGGCGAGACCCCGCCCGACTGAGCGGCGTCGTCGCCGGCCCCCGCCGGGCACCGGGCGATCCATCAGTCGTGCGACTCGACCAGGTCGAACCAGTCGCCGAACTCGTCACGCGTACAGAGGCGGCCCTGCTTGCGATACTCGGCGATCACACCGCGCATCAGGTCCTCGGTGCAGACGGGCGGCGACGCGGCGGCTGCGAGGTACGCGGCGGAGGTCG
>JAYUDU010000081.1:0-6428 GCA_043739605.1 Acidimicrobiales bacterium
CCGGTGACCATGGCCCTGATGCCGTCCTCCAACACCTCCTTCAGCACGACGATCTCGCCGTTCTGTTCCGCCGCACGCGCCAGCACGACGTTGAGGCTCTCGTTGAGCACGACCTCCATGCCCCGCTTGAGATCGCCAGCCTCGACGGTTGGGCTGAGCGCGACCCGCATCTTGCGGCCACTGGAAAAGACATCGACGGTGCCGTCGTCGTCGTTGCGCCCGAGATAGGTGCCGTACGCAGATGGCGGCTGGGTCAGCTTGTCGACCTCGTCCCTGAGCGTCGCGATGTGCTCGCGAGCCTCGCGCAGGGTGTAGGTCAACTTCTCGTTCTGGCTGACCGCCTGAGCCAGCTGGCCCTTGGTCTCAAGGACCTTCTCCTCAAGGCTCCGCACCCGCTTCGGGGCGTCCTGAAGCCGACGGCGAAGGGTCGCGACCTCCTCCTCAAGCGCCACGACGTGCTCGTCGACGTCGGTCCGGTCGCCGTGGTCGTCGTCTGACACCGTGGCCTCCTGGGGGTGCGGGTTTGGGATCCGCGATGGGTGGATCATTGGCACCCTAACCGTGAAGGTTGGCGGCGTCGGGCACGTTGGCTGTCATCGACAGTACCGCGACGGGGCGGCACATGTCCCGCGCTGCGACAGGCGCTGCGGGGTTTGCACGGCCGAGCCGGTGGAAATTGGACAACCACGCAGGAGCGCCGGTATGGTCCACCACGATCCCCGTTCCGGGGCTCCACACTCGGCTCGCGCGAGCGAGCCCACCCAACTCGGAGGCTTCCCACCATGAAGGTCTGGATCGACCAGGATCTCTGCACCGGCGATGGCCTGTGCGAGGAGATCGCGCCCGCCGTGTTCACCCTCCTCGACGATGGCCTCGCCTACGTCAAGGAAGGCACCAAGGTCTTCTCGGACCCGGGCGGCCCCGAAGCGCTTGCTTCCTTCCCCGATTCGATGCTCGACGCCGTGGTCGAGTCCGCCGAAGAGTGCCCAGGAGAATGCATCTTCCTGGAGCCGTGAGGCCGGAGGGCATGCGGCTCAGTCCCTGAGGCAGGGGCCGGTGGACAGATCGCCGCCGCGGTCCTCCGCGAGCGCACCCTTCAACTCGACATCGGACAGCACATAGGACACCGCGTCCCGGTCGGGAGCGATGGCAAACGCCACGCCGACCACCTGGCCAGAGGTGTCGACCATCGGGCCGCCGGAGTAGCCAGGGGCCAGCTTGGCTGCGACCACAAACACGTCGCGGCGCGTCTGGTGACCGTCGTACAGATCCCGGCCAACGGCGTCGACCCTGCGGCTGATCTTCGCCGGGGTGACGGCCAGAGGATCCTGGCCACCGGGATGGCCAAAGATCGCGCCGGTCGTCGCGTCGCTCGCGGTCTTGGAGACGACGCTCAGCGCATTCAAGCCCAGGCCAGGCACCTTCAGCACCGCCAGGTCACGGTCGGTGTCCATGACCGCCACCGTCGCCTTCAAGCGCCTTCCGTCGGGCCGGATGACGACCAGAGTGCCAGGCTTGTCGCCGGCGACGACGTGGGCGTTGGTCACCACCGTGTCGCCGGACGTGACGAAACCAGAGCCGTCCTGAATCCGGTTGCACGACTTGCCCTCGATCTTGAGGGTGCTCGCCGACACCCGAGCCAGCACCGCTGCGGTGAGGCCGGTGTCGGCCGGCGGCGGGCCGGTGTCCGGCGCCCGCACGAGCCCCTCGAACACCTGGGGAAAGTCTGTGTTGCCCACGATGCGGCGCAACGCCTGCGCCGTGTTGGGCGGGGCGGGCAACAGATCGTCGATGGCCTGACCAACGACAGAGGTCGTGGCTGCCCGAGCGAACTGACCGGGGATGTCGGCCATCGCTGGCAACAGCACCCACACTGCGAGGACAACGCCGAGGCACCCGGCGAACGCCCCCGCTCCCCGGTCGAGCACGCGGAACGGACCAGGCGGCATCAGCATGCGCAGCTTGGATCCGACGACAAGACCGAGCGCTTGGCCGATGAACGAGCCACCAATCAGTACGACTGCGGCCACCAGCAGCCGTGACGTGGGCTGGGCGCTGTCGACCAGCCCGATGGCTGCCGGCAGCAACCGTGCCGCGATGGCCAGCCCGAGGCCAAGGCCGATCCACGACGTGACCCGGGCCAGCAGGCCAAGCCGATACCCGCCGACACCCGCGCCGACGAGCGCGACCACGACGGCGAGGTCGAGCAGGTTCACAGCGAGTCCACGTCTGCGATGACCGGTTGGGTTCCCGCCGCGACGGTGTCGTCGTCCGGGGCGCGAAGCAGGCGTGCCACGGTGAGGAAGCCCGTATGCGCAACCATCCGGTGGTCGGGACGGACCGCGTCGCCCTCGACCTTCCACGTCCGGAGCAGGATCTCCTGGGTCTCGGCCATGCCAAAGCCGCTTTCGTCGAGGCGCGCCCGCAGCTTCTGTACCTGGATGATGGACGGGAGGTAACTGCACAAGATGCCGCCAGCGTGCATGGCGCGCTCGGCATGAGGCACCACGTTCCACGGCTCTGGCAGATCGAGCACGACGCGGTCGACGCCCCAGTGCGACGGGTCGACTCCGTCGTAGACGTCACGGATGTTGACGTCGTACCGCTCGGCCACCACGTCGGCGCCCATGAACGCAGTCACGTTCTCGGTCGCCTTCTTGGCAAAATCGTCCCGCAGCTCGTACCCGGTGATGATCGCGCCTGCCCGCAGCAGCGCCATCGACAGCGCTCCTGAGCCGAGCCCAGACTCAAGCACCCTCGCACCAGGGAACACGTCCGCGAGCAGCAGGATCGGCCCAAGGTCCTTCGGGTAGATGACCTGCGCCCCGCGCGGCATCTTCAGCACGACATCGGACAAGGTCGGCCGCACGCAGAGGTACTTCGCCCCATCCTGCATGCGGAGCGTGGTGCCCTCTGGTTGCCCGATGAGATCGTCGTGCTGCACGAAGCCGTGATGGCTGTGAAAGCTGCCGGCTTCGGTTAGCGCGAACATGTATCGCCTGCCCTTGTTGTCGATGAGCAGCGTTCGTTCGCCGGCGCGAAACGGCCGTCCGGATGGCGTCATGTGTCGGCGCCGATGTCTGCAACCCTGACGACGCGTGGCTCTGCGCCGTCGGTGATCAGCAGTGCCTCGCCGGGGCCAAGGCGCTCCGTGATGACGACCTCGCCGTCCCGCGAGACGATCCATCGGATGGCTCGCAACGTCAGTGCGATGCCGCCGAGCGCGAGCCACAGCGTCGATCCCCCCTGCACACCGTCGTGCCAACCGCGGCGCAGGCCCTTCGAGACGCCTCGTTCGATGCGGCCGGAACGCCCGCCACTCGCCGCCTTCTTTCCCACCTAGATGCGCCGAACCGTGACCACCGTCGACGTCTTCTTGCCGCGCCGGCGCCCGAACACGAAGGCCAACACGACGACGACCACGATGGCGCCGATGGCGATGGTCTGGCCAGTCTGCTTGGCACCATCGACCGTCTCCGTCAACTCTGCATTGATCTCATCCAACTTGGATTGGAGGTCGGCCCTGGTGATGGACCTGCCGACGGGGAGGGGCGACGGCGTCTGGCCCTTGGCGCTCATGCGTCCTTCCCCTTCGACGACGCGGCCGCTGCGGGCTCGGGTGATGACGGCTTGATCTTGCGGACGGCGAGGTAGGCGACGAGCCCAGCCGCGACGATGACCGCCAGGTAGCCGAGGAACGACCAACGCTGCGAGAGGTGCCGGAGTGCCTCGACCTGGACGAGTCGCAGCACGCCCAGGAGGCCAACGACGACACCGACGGCGGCGAGGAGCGCGCCGGGGATGCCGAGACTGAACCACCGTCCGAGAGCCTTGAGGGGGTCGAGGGTCTCCTGCTTGGCGTAGGCCACCGCCAACTGCCACAACTCGTTGGCGAGCAGCGGAATGCCCTTGTCGCCAGCGGGCGGCTTCGTGGCCGCGAGCTGGGGCGCGCCGGGTTCGGTCGCCGGGGGGCCGATGCGGTCGGTGGTGGGAAGGGCCACGGTTGGGTGTGCTCGTCTCGGTCTGGCGTATGCGTGCGGATGGTGCGTGACGGCGACAAAACGGGTCTGCGTCGGTGCTGGCAACGATTCTCGCATCCCGGTCGCCCGGAGTGCGCTATTCCCCGCCAGACCGGAATGCAAGCACCTCTGCTGCTTCTGTGGCCAACGACGCGAGGCGGACCAGCATCTCACCCGGTCCGGTGACGTCGATGAGGCCGAGGTGGTCGAGCGGCGTCAGCGGACAGATGCCAGCGAGCTGCCACGCGGCCACGGTCGGGTCGGGGTCAAGCTCGACGTCGGGCGGCCAGCCTGGCTCCCCGATATCAGCTGACAGCCGAAGGCAACGGCGGACGGCCAGCTCTGCAGCCACCAGCGCGCCGCCGTCAGCGGCCTCGTCGAACGGCGCCTCCTCGAACAGCTCGACCTCTGCGCGCGGATACGGGTCGTCGGTCAACCACTGCACGATGCGGAACCTGGCGCCGCCGACCGCCGTCGCCTGAAACGTCCCCGTTGGGGTCTCGCCGGCTTGATCGAACGTTGCGACGGTGCCGAGACCGAAGCGCACATCGTCGCCCCCCACCTCGACGCCTCGCTCGATCAACACCACGCCAAACTGCGGCGGAAGGCCCGCTTCCGCAGCCTTCGATGCGTCGAAGAGGAGCACCTTGTACCGCGGCTCGAAGATGTTGAGCATCAGCGGCATGTGGGGCATCAGCACCGAGCCGAGCGGGAAGATCGCCAGGACGGTCATGGCGTCGGCGTTGGGCTTCGGGGGCTGATGGCAGCCAGATCGATCCGATCGACGGCCGTTGCGAGCGCCGGACCGATGCGGTCGGTGAGACGCGCCTCGTCTTGGGGCGCATCGTTGCTGATCACCGCGAACCGCACCTCGGGCGCATCGTCGGCGCCGGCCGCGGAGGCCGGTTCGACGAAGCCGGCCAACGCTGATACCCCGTCGAGGCTGCCCGTCTTCGCATGCAGTCGACCAGCGGCCGAGGTGGCGACGAAGCGCTTCGCCAACGTGCCGGTCTCGCCAGCCACCGCGAGACCCTGCCAGATGGCAGACGACCGGCCGGCACGGGTCAACACGTGGACGAGCATGGCGCACGATGTGCGATCCGAGCGGTCGAGCCCGGAGCCATCGACGGCGCGGAGCGAGGAGACGTCCGCCCCCTCCTCCGCAAGCGCCGCCTTCACCTCGGCGGTCCCTCGCAGCCACGACCCCGGTTCGTTGGCCGACGCGTGGTGTGCGAGCTCTTTGAGCAACATCTCGGCAGTCGTGTTGTCGCTCTCGCGGAGCATCTCGCCGACGATCTCGCGGACCGGTGGCGAATCGACCTTGGCGATGAGTGTCTGTTGGGCCGCCACAGCCGCACCAGCTCGTGGTGGCCCCGCGACCGCCACGCCCCTCGCCTTGAGGAGATCGGCGAGCCGGGCAGCCGCGAACGCGGCCGGGTCGGGAGCGGGCCCGACGGCGCTGAACCCGTCGTCGACCGTCAGCGCACCGATGCGACCGACCTGGCGCATCGTGACGTAGGAGGCCTTCCATGAGGGGATGGTGCGCTCGTCATCGAACCGAGAGCCGTCACCAACGATCCCGCCATCGATGCGCGTCACCCCGGCCGCCGCGATCGCATCGGCAAGGTCTTCGAAGCGGGTGCGGACCACGGGCTGACGCGGCGCGAGCGCGGCGGCCGCATCGGTGGTCAGCAGCGGATCGCCACCCCCGATCAGCACGAGGTCGCCGGTGATCACTCCTGCCCGGGGAGCGGACGCGGCTCGTGCCTCTGTGCGCAGGCGGCCATCCGCGCCGAGCCGCTTGAGGGCGGCGGCCGCGGTCGTCAACTTCAGCGTCGACGCCGGGATGAACAGCGCGTCGCCGGCTTCGTCGACGACGCGACGGTGCCCGACCTCCACCACCACGCACGAGGACCGAACCCATGGTGCGAGCGTGGCGTCGGCCCTGACTCGTTGCACAGCAACCGCAATCCGGCCTTCGAGACGCCGCGCCACCAACGCTGGTGCGATGCGCCTCACGGAGAGCACCGGCGTCGCGAGGCTGACGCCGGTCCCGGCGCGGGGGGCGACCGCAGCAGCGGCGGGGCGTCCCATGACGGGTGCGACGGTGCTCAGCAGGGCGGCGAGGAGGAGGTCTCTCACCGAGGGGTCAGGAGGTACGTCGAGGACGCCGTCGCCACGAGGCGGCCGGCGTCGTCCACGACGGATGCTTCGACGAAGGCGACGCGACGGCCGCCACCGATGACGGTGGCCGTGCACGCCAGGGTGGTGCCGATGGTGGCCGCCTTCAAGAAGCTGGTCTTCATCTCGACGTTGGCGGAGAACACCTTCGAGCCCTGCTCCCGCGCCCAGGTGATGGTCGCGGCGCCCATCGCAGAGTCGCACAGCGCGGACACGAAGCCCCCCTGC
>JAYUDU010000082.1:0-2424 GCA_043739605.1 Acidimicrobiales bacterium
CGTCCATGCCTGGCCCTTGATCCCGCACCCCGATCTCGACCCGGGCGCCGCGGTGGTGCACTGTCAGGTCGATCGTCGAGCCGGGTGGGCTGAAGTCGAGTGCATTGGCGAGGAGGTTGTCGAGGATCTGGTCGAGGTGGCCTGTCGGAGCCATGGCCACCGAAGCGGTGTCGGGCACGTCGAGGGCGAGGGCGACGTCTTGTTCTTCGGCCAGCGCGCTCCAGGCGTCGGCTCGCTGCCGTGCCACGAGGCCGGCATCGACCGGTTCGAGAGGTGGACGTCGGCCACTGGTGCGGCTGAGGATGAGGAGGCCGTCAAGGAGCCGGGTGAGCCGGTCTGCTTCGACGAGCGCGGCCTGGACGGCGGGGTCATCACCGGATGGACTGGGGTCGAGGTTCTCGATGCGGAGGCGAAGCGCGGTGAGCGGGGTTCGGAGCTGATGGGAGGCGTCGGCGACGAAGCGGCGTTGGGCGTCGATCATGTCGGTGAGGCGTGCTGCCGCGTCGTTCACCTCGCGGGCGAGGACGCGCACCTCGCGAGGGCCCCGGTTCGTCGCAGCACGGCGTTCAAGGTCGCCCGCGCCGAGCGCGATCGCAGCTTGGGTCAGGTCGCCAAGCGGTTTGGTGACGGACCGGGCGAGACGCCAGCCGACGATGCCGGCCGTGCTCAGCGCGAACGCCGCGAGGGCGGCGAGGATCGTCCACGCGAGCCGGATCCGGTTGTCGGCACCTTCGGCCGGCAGGCTGACGGCGACCGCCCCCTCGGGGTGGACCGCGGTCGCGATGGGTTCGGCGGCGATGAGCCAGCGTTTGCCGTCGTCGTCGGCGGCTCCTCTGGCCTCGTGGCCGCGCAGCGCCTGTGCGATGACGGGCGGAGGCGCGGAGTCTGCATCGTCGGCGACCCTGCCCCGCCTGGCGAGGATGACGGCACCGCTGGCGTCGACGACGAGGACCTCGGCGCGGGTGGTATCGCGGTAGCGGTCGATCAGGGTTGCGAGGTCCCCAACGCGGTCAGGGGCGGTGTGGCCTTGGGCAAGGACGGCTATGGCGGTGGCGTCGCGGGCAGCCTGTGCCTGGACGGCGGCTCGTTCGTGACGGGCGTAGAGGACGCCAAGCGGCAGGTCGAGAACGAGGAGCACACCTGCGACAAGGAGGAGGTAGCTGGCCAGGAGCCGGCGGATCACGTCGGTTGGCCGAGCCGGAAGCCAACGCCACGCACCGTCTCGACCCAGCGCGGATCCCCGAGCTTCTTGCGGAGACCTGCCACATGGACGTCGAGGGTTCGCGTCGGTCCGTACCAATGGGCATCCCAGACCTCGGCGAGGATGTCGTGGCGGGACACGATCGCCCCCGGGTCCTCCGCGAGGAGTGCCAGAAGCGCAAACTCCTTGGGACTGAGCGGCACGTCGGCTCCTGCGACGGTCACCCGATGCGTCCGCCGATCGATGGCGAGGGAGCCGCGCTGCTGCGCGGGAGGCGACTGCGCGGGCGGGGCGGAGCGGCGGCCGACGGCCCGGATGCGGGCGACGAGCTCGCGCAGACCGAAGGGCTTGACGACGTAGTCGTCGGCTCCGAGCTCGAGGCCGACAACGCGATCGACCTCGTCGGACCTCGCCGTCACGACGATCACCGGGACGTTGGACGTCAGGCGGATCTGCCGGCAGATCTCCAAGCCATCCTGGTCGGGGAGGCCGAGATCGAGCAGGACGAGGTCCACTCCGGCCGTGGCCTCAAGCGCCGCCGCGCCCGACGAGACGTACGTCACGTCGAAGCCGTGCCGCTGAAGGCCTTCGACCAGCGGGCCTGCGATGGCGTCATCGTCCTCGACAACGAGCAGCCTCACCTCCGCCAGCATGACCCATCCGCGACTCGTATGGCCATCAACCCCACGCACGCCGCCAGCCGTCGCAAAGAGTTGGGCGAACCTTTACGTTCCAACGCGTTGCGGGTGGCCCGCTGCTCCCTAGGGTCGGTCCGGTGGAGTCGCATGGTTCGCTTGGCGTTCGACGCCACGTCGTGCGGCGGGAGGCGCACCTGCCCCAACCGGCGCGTGAAGCACTGGTGGCGTTGCCGGTGGTGGCGGTGGCGCTCGGCATTGGGGCCGTGTGGTGGGCGGGTCGGGAGGCGACGTGGGACTCGTCGCTCGGTGACGTGCTCACAGTCGTCGGCCGCCTTGCCGGCCTCGCCGGGTCGTACCTGATCCTCGTCGAGGTACTCCTCATGGCCCGGGTGCCGTGGGTCGACCGCCTCGTCGGGATGGACCGCCTCGCCGTGTGGCATCGACGCAACGGCCAGCTTGTGGTCGAGCTCCTCGCCCTGCACGCCCTGCTCATCTTGTGGGGCTACGCGCTCGTCGGTCACGAGAGCATCCCCAAGCAGGCTGGCGACCTCATCCTCAGCTACCCCGATGTCCTCGCCGCCACGG
>JAYUDU010000083.1:0-6405 GCA_043739605.1 Acidimicrobiales bacterium
GGTCGAACGAGCCGGTCGGCACCGCACCGGTCAGGCGGTAGGCGTCGTTGGGATCTGAGGTGAGCTGGGTGCGGGTCCAGGCCCCAGTCTGGATGCGACCGGTGGCGTCGACGCCCATGGACAGGACGAAGCCACCCCTGACCGGCTGCTTGGTGGCGGTGGCGTCGAGGTCGTAGGCCCGCACGTCGAACGCGGCCGTCCTCGACGCTCCTGAGCCCGACACCGTGCCCTGGGTGGACGCGATGACGGGACGGTTGCCGTCGGCGGTGCCGTTGCCGTTGAGGACAGCGACCCCGACGGACTGCGCCAGGATCTGGCGCCCCTGGACCTGGCCGGCGCCGAGGTCCGGCAGGAACTGCCCGGCAAGGACGTTGAGGCGTTCGTGCGGCCCATCGGCGGCGGTGTACGGCGAGACGCGGGGAGCGATCGGGTCGCTGGCATCGGCAGGGTCAGCCTCGACGAGCACGCCAGAGCCGGCGGCGACCGCCGACGTCGCCACGAGCGGGTGGATGGACCCGGTGGTGGGCGAGAACGTCGTGAGGTCGGTCAGCAGGGCGTCGGTGGCGCCGGGCTTCACCTCTGCGGCGATACGGGGCTGGACGGCGCGGCCGGGCACCCGCTGGGTGGTGCCGTTGTACGACCAGTAGGTCCCGCCCTTCGTTGAGCCGTCCGGCGCGGGCGCGACGTCGTTGCGCACGTAGCCGGCGGCGGCGCTGACGGCGACCTGCTCTGCGGAGAGACCACCAAGGCTGGCGTCGGGGGCGACGGAGCGGGCGCTCGTCGGGGCCGCGAGGGGCGCGAGGTTGGCGAGCGCAAGCTGGGGGATGCCGCTGAAGCCTGCGATCTGCAACGCCTTCGCAGACCACACGTTGGAAAGCGCGTCATCGGCCCGGTAGCTCTGCTTGGCCAACATCAATGCCTGGCCAAGCGAAACCTGCTTGATGTTCTGAGCAAAGTTGAGAAACACCTGCTCTGACAGGCCAATGCCGTCGGTGTAACCGAGGCCGTAGCCGGTGTTGGCGATGACGCCGTTGGCGCCGTTGGCCGCAGCCACCTGGGTGAAGTCGGGCACCGTTACGCCAGCATCTGGGATGTTGAGGCCGACGTGACAGCCGATGCTGAACAGCAGGGCGCCGGACAGGTTGCCGGCCAGGTCGGTGGCCGTCAGCTTCTGACCGCTGCCCGGCTCGAAGAACGTCGGGTCGGCATGCATGTTGAGAGCGGCGATGCCGACTGGGGGGGAGGTGTGGGCGAGGATGCCGGCGCGGTTGAAGCCCTCGTTGATGTCCGTCGGGTGGGCCCCGCCAAGGGCCGTGGCGAGGGTCGCGTCGACTGCCTGCGCGTAGTCGGTGAGGAACTCGTACCCGGTCGTGTACGCGGTCTTGGGATCGACGACGCCGCCGGCCGCGAGGAACCGGTCGATGGCGCCGGTGATGGCCGCAGGCTCTTCGACCATGCGTCCGACGGCGAGGTCTGGCACGTACACGGTGGCCCCGAGCCACGAGTCGGGCGCGAGGTCGGCGTAGCCGTCGTCGGTGAGGAGGTAGCTGCTGGCGAACGCACCACTGCGGGCGTTGTTGGAGCCGCCGAACTTCGCCTGGTCTGCGTACGTGGTCTCGTTGACGCGCTCCGTGAAGTCGATCGAACGCGTCGCAGGCAACAGGTCGTCGTCGCCGACGAGGTTGATGTACGCCAGGTTCGAACGAGCGGCGCCAAACAGCGTGTCGACGCCGGTGTTGATGGCTCGTACCACGTCGTTGGCGAGCGCCGGGCTGCACGGGTTGGCATCCCATGCGGTGTAAGCGGCGCGCACCGAGCTCCATCCATCAACCGGAACCACGAGGCCATTCACCTTCGGGCTTGCGGCCAAGAGGGCCAGCTTGTCGATGACCTTCTGGGCTTCGGTTGCGCCGTACTGGCGCTGCAACCGTTGGTTGCTGACCAGGATGAGTGACCTGGTGGCCGCGGGCACCGAGCTTGGTGTCGTTCCCTGGAACGCCGCATCCGCGGCGTTGGGGAACGAACGGGCCGGGCATGGCCCCTGGCTGAGCGCTGGGGTGACGCGCACCCGAACGGTGAACGGGGTCGGCCCCGAAGCGCCTGCAAACCCGGCCACCTGGAGGACGTAGTTGCCGCCGGTGTTGTCGAGCGCGACCGCGTCGATGGAGTCGTCTGTGGCGCCCCGCTTGTTGGCGAGACCGGCGACCGTCCCGAGCGACCGCACGAAGGGAAAGTCGCCCTCCACCTGCGGGACGAGGTTGCCCCGCTGGTTGGCGGTTGGGACCGAGTCGGTCAGAGGGGTCTCTGTGGGCACGCCGGTGGCGTAGGGGCGCACCGGGCGCAGACCAGCCGCACCGGTGGGCTGGTAGAGCGCCGCGTCGACGTCGTACGACATGTGCTCGACGTCGATGTGGATCTGCGAGCCCGCGGCCGGCGCGGGGAACGACAAGAACTTGGTGTCACCCCGCCCGGGCAGGAAGACGAAGGCCAGCTCGCCACTGTTGGCCACGCCCGCGGTGGCCGGCGCGATGGGCTTGGCCGTTGCGGCGCTGACGGCGGTGGAGAACTCGTTGTCGGTGACGGAGTATCGACTGCGAGCCGTCGTCGACTGGTTCACGGCCGGACCCATGGCGGTGACGGTCGGCAACAGACTGGTGCCGAGCTGGAGGCCAGGCCGGATGTCGAGACCGATCTCCACGAGCTGGCCGGCCACGGCGTTGGTCGGGATGAGCAGGGTACGGCCACCGTCGGGGCTGGTCGGCACGATTGCCTGGAAGGCCCCGGTGGTGGGCGCGATGGTCGCGGTTGACGATGTCGGGACTGCCCCGATGCGAATGCTCGCCGAACCGGGGACGAACGGTGTGGTGGCAGGGAAGGTCACCTGGAGCGTCGGCGTCGCGGCGTCCGTCGCCGTCGGTGTGTAGGCGATGGCCACGTGCTGACTCGGCGTGGCACCGGTGGCGGTGTACCCGGTGACGCGCTCGTCGCCCGGGTCGACCTTGCCGATGGTCCGCAGTTGGGCGGGCAGCAGCTCGGTGAGGATCAGCTGCAGGGGCATGGGTTGGCCGGCGAGGCGCAGCGCGTCGACCTGGGGCTTGATCATGGCGAGGGTGGCGGTGGCCTTGAAGGCGTTCTTCGCCTGGACGTCTGCGAGGCTGGGGTTGGCCGTTGCGCAGTTGATGCCGGCCACGGCACAGTCGACGACCTGGTCCCGCGTCCCGCTCGGGATGTCTGTGTAGCGAATCGTCGACAGCGGACCGCTGGACAGATCCATGCCAAAGTGCGTGGCGCTCTGACCGAGAGCCGCTGTCAGTAGCGGCGTGTCGGCGGCGAACGCGATGTCCTTGAATGGCACCGACGGCAGGCGGAGCGAAGAGAGGTCGATGCCGGCGAGCTCGAGGAGGCCAGGAGTGAGCTCCTGCGCGGTGTGCCCGGAACGGACAAGCTCGATTCCGCAGTTGGCCTTGCCCTGCGCCTCGAGGAGATCACAGAGGATCTGTGACGATGTCTTGGTGCTGGTCGGCTGGATGAACGAGGAGATCGGCAGGTCACCGAAGAGCGCTGCTTCGAATGCAACCTGCCCGAGCACTGTCTTCGTTAGGTCCACGTAGACCGACGCGCCGGGCTGTCGCAGTCTCGCGGACGCGATGGCATCCTGGACCACGTCAAAGAGCGTCACCGCCTGCAACGAGCGAGCCTCGAGCGCGGTTCCAACCAGGATCGGCGTCCACACCGCCGGTCCGCCGAGCGATGCGAGGGGGATACTCAATGCCTGGGCTTGGATCGGTAGGCCGAGCACCTGACCGATGCTTACTGTCAGCGGCAACCCCAACACCTGACCAATGCTCACCGTCGGCGCAAGACCCAAGACCTGGCCAATGCTCACAGTCAGCGGCAACCCCAGCACCTGACCAATGCTCACCGTCGGCGCAAGACCCAAGACCTGGCCAATGCTCACAGTCAGCGGCAACCCCAACACCTGACCGATGCTCACCGTCGGCGCCGCCGAGCTCACATTGGTCGGCGAGGTCGGGACGTCCTGCAACGGGATGCGGGCGGGGCTGGCGGCGAGGGATGCCAGCGATGTCTTGACGGCGAGGTTGTCGACCCAGCTGGGGGCGGAGGCGCCGGTGGTGCCAGAGATGGCGACTCGGTTGGAGCCGTCGGAGCCGCTGGCGGCCAGCGACGATGTGGCGCCGCTGCCCACCTGGAAGACGAGACGGTCGCCGCTGACCCATGCGGGAGCGGACTCGGCTGTGGCGTCGGCCGGCGTGACCCGACGCAGGTCGGTGCCGTCGGTCTTCGAGGTGAAGATGTCGCTCGTACCGCCGGAGGTGACCGTGAACGCGAAGCGGGCGCCGTCACCAGACCAGGCGAGGTCGCCGATGGTGCCGCCGACGCCAGCCATGGGGACTGTGGCCAGGCCGGTGCCGTTCGCTGGGTTGACCGTGTAGACCGTCGTCGCTCCGTCGGAGATCGCGGTGCGGACGAAGGCCAGTTTGGTGCCGTCGGGCGAGAACGTCGGGGAGGTGTCGTTCGCCGCGCCTGCGGACGTGGCGATCCGCCTGGTCGCGTTGCCGGCGTCGACGTCTTGCACCCAGATCTCGTCCGTCGTGCTGCCATTGCCCCGGTTGGACGAGTAGGCGATGTGGGCGCTGTCGGCGGACCACGCGGGGTCCTTCATGTCCCGGCCGGACGTGGGCCCGACCTGGACCTTTGGTGACGCCGCCGCGCCCGCAGCGATGACCTGGGTGTACAGCGCAGACCCGCTGCCGGAGCGGTCGGAGGCGAACGCCACCACCTGGCCGGACGGGGAGATGGCGGGGTCGGTGTCTGCCGCTGCGTTGCGGGTGATGTTGACCTCGGCGGCGCCGGCCGACCCCTCCTGGGTGGCGACGATCTCGCTGTTCCCGGCGATCTGTTGGGCAAAGGCGATGGTGCCAGCACCCGTCGCGGCCGGCACCGGCTGCGCCAGCCGCACCCCGTACACCCGGTTGGCGGGACCCGTTGCGAGGTAGAGGGTCGAGCCGTCGTTGGTCAGAGCGAGCCCGGTCACCTGGCCGAAGCTGGCGTTGGTGGCCGCGAACCCGTCGAGATCGGTGGTGAACGGCCCGCCGCCGGCAACCGTCGTGACGGTGCCGTCCGGCGCCATCCGCACGACGCCAGGGGAGTTCACGATGAACAGGCCCCCAACGCGGTCACTGATGATCTTGCCCATCTGGCCCAGGCCAGATGCCGCAGTGCTGACCGTCGTGATGAGGCCGGATGCGAGGTCGAGGCGCCGGATGCGAAGGTTGTCAGAGTCGGCGACGTAGAGGTGACCCAACCCGTCGAGCGCAACGCTGCGCGGCTGGTTGAGCGCAGAGGTGGTGGCAGGGCCGTCGGCGCCAGCACCGCCGACCCCGAACGTGCCGGCGACGGTCGAGATCTTGCCGTCGAGGCCGATCCGGCGCACCGCGTTGTTGTTGGTGTCGGCGAGGTACACCGTGCCGTCGACGTCGATGGCCAGGCCCTGCGGGTTGACCTTGGTGACGGTTGCGTCGGAGCCGTCGCCCGTGACGGTGGCACCGGGGCCACCGGCGATGGTCGTAACCGCGCCGCCGGTCGCTCCGTTCAAGGGAGCTGCGATCTTGCGGACGGAGTTGAAGTTGGTGACGTAGATGAACCCATTGCGGGCCTCGGCGTCGTTGATGGAATACAGCTGTGCGCTGGTCGCGTCGGGAGCGTCGGCGGTGCCGCGGGTGCTACCCGCGTAGGTCGACAACGTCGCCCCGGGAGCGACGCCAGCCGGCGTGCCGGCCAGGCGACGAAGCACGTTGCCGTTCCGGGCGCGGGCGGCCTCGCCGATGAACAGGTCACCGGAGCGCTCGTCCACTGCGATGCCGGTGACGGACGGCAGCTGTGCGGTCGGTGCCGTCGGGGCGCCGCCATCGCCGCCCGTCGCGAGGCCGCTGCCGGCAAAGGCAGAGATGGCCCCACCCGGGCTGACGATGCGGACGCGCTGGTCCGATGTGCCGCGCTGTCCGATGAGGAGCGAGCCATCGCCCAACAGCTCGAGGTCCGTCGGAGTGTCGAGGAGTGCCGATGTTGCCGGCCCGCCGTCGCCCGGCGTCGTTGCGGACGCCGAGCCTGCGATGGTGGACCGCGCCCCGGATGCCAGGTCGATCGCCACGACGGTTCCGGCTCGATCCGAGACGTACAGCGTCGTTGGGCTGGCCGCGATGCCGCCGATCTCTGAGAACGGTTGTGGGCTGGACGTCGAGGTGTAGACCGCGTTTGGCACCGTGCCGGCGAACGTCGCGATCGTCCCGGCGCCGGCGCCGCTGAGCTGGACCCTTCGCACGGTCTTGCCGTTGGTGCCGTTGAAGCTGGCGGCGAGGTCGGGCAGGCCCTCGGCGAGGTAGA
>JAYUDU010000084.1:0-2422 GCA_043739605.1 Acidimicrobiales bacterium
GTGGTGATCCGCCCACCAAGCGTGAAGGCTACGCAGGTGCGCCGTTCTCCGCAACCGTCGGCCGGCCGAGCCCGGGCGGCTCGCGATCACGGGCTCGACGTTCGTCACGAGGCCATCGAAGCCTGACCAGCCTGCCTCGGCATCGGGGGCGTGGCCGGCCGTGCCGCGTGCCCGCTAGCGTCGCCGGCACCCCACCGGGATCGGCGACAGGAGCGAGCTCATGAAGGCAGACGCATTCCGTTACGACGGCAAGCGGGCGCTGGTCGTCGGTGGTGCCACCGGCATGGGCGCGGCGACCGCGGAGCTGGTCCAGGATCTCGGCGGCGAGGTCGTGGTGATGGACTACGCGCCCGTCACGCTCGCGGGCGTCAAGGCGATCAGCCTCGACCTCCGTGACCGGGCCAGCATCGACGCCGCCGTCGACGAGTGCGGAGGCCCGATCGACGCGCTGTTCTCGTGCGCAGGCGCGGCCGACGGTACGCCCGGCATCGAGAAGATCAACTTCATCGGCCACCGCCACCTCATCGAGCGGGTGATCGAGAAGGGTCACCTCGGGCGCGGGAGCGCGATCGGCATGATCTCGTCGACCGCGGGCCTCGGCTGGCGCACCAACATGGATCTGGTGAAGGAGTACCTCGCCACCCCCGACTTCGACGCCGCGGTGGCATGGATCGAGGCGCACCCCGAGCGCGCCGACTACATGTTCTCCAAGCAGGCCATCAACGTCTACGTGGCGGCGCAGGCGTTCCCGTTCCTGGCGCAGGGGATCCGCATCAACGCGATCCTGCCCGGCCCGACCGACACGCCGCTCGCGCGCGCCAATGCCGAAGTGTGGCTCGGCTTCGGCACCGACTACCGCGGCGAGACCGGCATCGAGGCGTCGCAGCCCGACGAGCAGGCGGGCCCGCTCGCGTTCCTGTGCAGCGACGCGGCGCGCTACATCACCGGTGAGGTCATGGTCGTCGACGCCGGCTACACGAGCTCGGGGATCACGGGCTCGTTCGAGAACGCGGTCGGCGTCGTGCAGTTCATGGAGGGCACCGTCCTCAGCTGACACCTGACCCGCGGCGCGACGACGGCGCGCGCCGACGACCGTGGCTCATTGATCAGATCCATCACAATTCTGGACTTGATCCAATCTCAGTGGTATGGTGCCGCTCATGTCGACGGAGCCCATGGCGCAAGAAGCGGCGCGGCTGCGCGATTGCGGGCTCCAGGTCACCGCCCAACGCCTGGCGGTGCTCCGGGCCGTGCGCGCGGCACCGCACGGCACCGCCGACCATGTCGAGCAGGTGGTGCGGGCCGAGATCGGCACCATCTCGCGCCAGGCGGTGTACGACGCCCTCGGGACGCTCACCGAAAAGGAAATCCTGCGGCGCATCCAGCCTGCGGGGTCGCCCGCCCGCTACGAGGACCGCGTCGGCGACAACCACCACCACCTCATCTGCCGGGCCTGCGGCCGGACGGTCGACATCGACTGCGCGGTCGGCGACACCCCCTGCCTGACCGCCGCCGACGACTCGGGGTTCGAGATCGACGAGGCCGAAGTCATCTACTGGGGCCGATGCCCCGATTGTGTCCGCACGAACAACGGAGGATCCCATGCCTGACACCACCGGCAGCGACAGCGAGAACCCGGTCATCCCCGCGCCGACCCCCAAGGCGGGTCGACCGCACTCGAACCAGGACTGGTGGCCGAACCAGTTGAACCTCCAGGTGCTCCACCAGCACTCGCCGCGGGCCAACCCGATGGGCACGGATTTCGACTACGCGAGCGAGTTCGCGACCGTCGACCTCGAGGCGCTGAAGCAGGACGTCTTCGAGGTGATGGCGACGTCGCAGGAGTGGTGGCCGGCCGACTACGGCCACTACGGCCCGCTGTTCATCCGCATGGCGTGGCACAGCGCGGGCACCTACCGCATCGCCGACGGCCGGGGCGGTGGCGGCAGCGGCGCGCAGCGCTTCGCCCCGCTCAACAGCTGGCCGGACAACGCGAACCTCGACAAGGCCCGCCGGTTGCTCTGGCCGGTCAAGCAGAAGTACGGCCGCAAGGTGTCCTGGGCCGACCTGATCGTCTTCGCCGGCAACTGCGCGCTGGAGTCGATGGGGTTCACGACGTTCGGCTTCGGCTTCGGGCGTGAGGACGTGTGGGAGCCCGACGAGGTGTTCTGGGGCCCGGAGGACGCGTGGCTCGGCGACGAGCGCTACAGCGGCGAGCGCGAGCTCGCCGGCCCGCTCGGCGCGGTGCAGATGGGCCTGATCTACGTGAACCCCGAGGGGCCCAACGGCAACCCCGATCCGCTGGCCGCGGCCCACGACATCCGCGACACGTTCGCCCGCATGGCGATGGACGACGAGGAGACCGTCGCCCTCATCGTCGGCGGGCACAGCTTCGGCAAGTGCCACGGCGCGGTCGACGCCG
>JAYUDU010000085.1:0-2419 GCA_043739605.1 Acidimicrobiales bacterium
TGGGGTTTCGGGCTTCGATGGGCTGACCTTCCGTTCGTTCGCACCTATCCCATCTTCACCTGAGAGCAGCACCTCATGGACCGCACAATCGATGCTGTCACCAACGTGCACGCGACACCCGGCCGCGTGCACGCCGTGCTCGTCTCCGAGCCATGGAGGCTCGTCGCTGATGCGCCGAGTCGTGAGGCGATCACCAGCCGATGCTTCACCACCAGGATGCGCGTCGGCCTCGCAGCACGCCTCTCGTTAGAGCACACCGTGGGCGTCACGTTCGGCCACGCCGAGCCTGGCCAGCACGAGTGCGCGACGCGGCTGCCCGTGCGGTGGACGCCCGTCGGCCACGATCGGCTCGTCCCGGCCTTTGATGGCCACCTCGAGGTGATCTCGACCGACGGGCGGGGCACGCAGTTGCGCGTCGTGGGTCGGTGCCGCCCACCGCTCGGTGTCCTCGGTCGGCTTGGGCATGCCATCGCCGGCGGTCGTGTTGCAGATCGCTCGATCGACGACCTTCTCCACCGGATGGGGGTGCGGCTCGATGCCGAGGTGCTTCGGCGCCTCGACACTGCGCCCTACTGCGCAGCGGCGCGCCCCGCCCCCCTCAACGACACGGGCCCTGCTGGGCGACTCGCGGCGCCACCCTCGACCCACGGCCGATGATGAACCATCCCGTCCTGAGCGACGGCGCGTGCGGCGCCGGCCAGACCTACCGTGCTGCCATGCCCGCCGCCGCCGCCGCCGCCGCCCATCCCGCTCCGCACACGCTCGTCATCGATATCGGGGGCACCGGGCTGAAGGCGACCGTCCTCGATGCCAGCGGCCAACCAGAGCACGACCGGGTGCGTGTCGACACGACCTACCCGTGCCCGCCGGAGAAGATGGTGGCCGACCTCGCCGGGCTCGTCAAGCCCCTCCCCGGGCATCAACGGGTCTCGGTCGGCTTCCCGGGCGTCGTCCGCAACGGTTGCGTGCTCACTGCGCCCCACTTCATCACCAAGCACGGACCCGGCACCGACATCGACCCAGAGCTGGCGCGAGCGTGGGCCGGCTTCGATCTCGCGGGCGCCCTGGCGAGCGCGCTCGGCGCGCCCGTGCGCGTCGGCAACGACGCCGACGTCCAGGGCGCTGGCGTCGTGGCCGGGCGGGGCCTCGAGCTGGTGCTGACGTTCGGCACCGGTCTTGGTTCTGCGGTGTTTCGGGACGGCCGGCTCGCGCTGCACCTCGAGCTCGCACACCACATCGCGACAGGCGATCGGACCTACAACGACTACGTCGGAGACGCGGCACGGAAGGACCTCGGCGCGGATCACTGGAACCGCCGGGCGCGGAAGGTCCTCGTCGCGCTTGACGCGCTCGTGTGCCCGGACTCGATCCTCGTCGGAGGTGGCAATGCCGAGCGCATCGACCTCAAGGGTCTCGCCGCCCACGAGTCGGTCATCGCCGTGAAGGTTCGCCTCGTCGGCAACGACGGGGGCCTGCTCGGCGGCATCCGCCTGTGGGTCGGCGACGGCCTGGGGTAGGCCGCCGACAAGCCCACCGCCGACTCATTCGAAGGTGATGACGGTCTTCACGTCGTCGGGGTGGCGTACCAGCGCGTCGGCGAACGACTCGAGGGGGATCCGGCGAGTGATGAGGCGAGCGAGCCACGCCGGATCGGCGAGAGCGAGCGCAGCCGCGCCCGCTTCGTAGTGGCGCCGGTTGGCGTTCACCGATCCGAACACGACCGCGTTGCCGAGCACCATCTCGCGGTTGACCTCGCCGGCGTCGAACTGCAGCGTGCGGCCGCCGGAGGAGACTCCGGTCAGGCACACGATGGCGTCGGGAGCGGTATGACCGAGGACGTCCACGACCACCTGGGGCACGCCGGTGCACTCGATCACGACATCCGCCATCGGAGCCAAGGTGACGATGGCGTCGTGGTGGTAGGTCGCTCCGAGGTCGCCGACGATCTGGGGCTTCGGGCCGTCCTCGACGCGGTCGACGACATGGACGTCGTAGCCCTTCTGCACGCCAAGCAGCGCGGCGAGCAGACCGATCGGCCCGGCGCCGCAGACGAGGATCGTCTTGGGGGACCATGCGGCGGACCTGGCCCCGATGCGGCCGATGTGATCCCAGGCCTTGGCCACGACGGACGTCGGTTCCAGCAGGACGCCGAGGTCTCCGAGGGCGGGGTCGAGCTTGACGACGTACGCGGGATCGATGCGGTAGTGCTCCGACGCGTAGCCGTGGCGCTCCTTGATGCCGCGCTCGGTGTAACTGCCGTTGCTGCACATGTCCCATTCGCCGATGGCGCAGTTGGGACACGGCGTCGGGTCGGGCCGCCTCACGATGCCGACGACGAGATCGCCGGCCTGCACGGCACCGGCCGCAGGGGCGTCGATGACGCGACCGAGCGACTCGTGGCCGATGACCAGCCGTTCGC
>JAYUDU010000086.1:0-6390 GCA_043739605.1 Acidimicrobiales bacterium
CGTCGCAGACCCCACCAGTGGCGAGGTCGAAGCCGCTCTCGCGGGTTGCGACCTCGTCGTCGTCGAGAACCTGTGCTCACTCCCATTGCATCCCGCCGCCTCAGCGGCCGTAGCCCGTGTCCTCCGCGGGCGCCCAACCGTCTTGCACCACCACGACCTCCCGTGGCAGCGGGCCCGCTTCGCCGACGACCGCGTGCCGGACGATCCGACATGGGTGCATGTAGTCACCAGCACCTACTCCGGTCGCAGCCTCGCCAAGGTGCAAGGCATCGACGCAATCGTCGAGCCGTTGCGGGTCGACTGCGTAGCGTTGTCGGCGGGCGACAGGTCAGTCGCCCGCGCTCGGCTTGGGGTCGGCGAGGGCGAGCCGTTGGTTCTGCAGCCGACCCGCGCCATCGCTCGCAAAGGCATCGCCACGGGCCTCCAGCTCGCCGAGGAGGTCGGAGCGACGTACTGGCTCACCGGTCCCGCCGAGGAGGGCTACCAGGTCGAGCTCGACGCGCTCCTCGACGGCGCCCGCTCCCGTGGCGTGCGCGTGCGCCGACGCTGGCCCGACGACGACGGTCCCCAGCTGACGATGGCCGATGCCTACGCGGCCTGCGACGCAGTCGTGTTTCCTTCGACGTGGGAGGGATTCGGCATCCCCTTGCTCGAGTCCGCCGCCGCCCGCCGCCCGCTCGCCGCGACCCGCTACCCGGTCGCAGCCGAGCTCGCCGACGGCTACGGCTTCCGCTGGTTGCCGGTCGACGACCCCGCCCCGCTTCGCCGAGCGATCCGCGCCGCGGCGTCGCCGGACGTCGACACGAACGAGGCCATCGCCCGCACCCACTTCGACATCGCCGACCTTCCTGCGCGCCTCGCCGCCCTCGCCTCCCTCGCGCTCGCCCTCAACTGACGCCAGGATCGAGAGCCATGGCGATCATCCAGGCGCGTTCTGCTCGAACGAGCTCGAAGCCGGGTGGCTCGGCATCAGCGGGATCCGTGGCCTGTTCGCCCGCGTCACCTGGCGTGCCAAACGGGGACTGATCAACGCCTCGGCCGGTCGATCACCGTCGTCGGTGCGACGCGGGACCGCGCTGCGGGCCTGTGCCCGAGGTGCGGCACCGTCGTCGTCGGCCCGATCGAGGGCTAGCGATCGCGGCCGCTCTGACATCCACTGTGCGGTCGCGGCTCGCTGCGACCCACCGCGACGTGATGGGCTAGCGGGGTGGCCGATCGAGCATCGCTGACCCCGGTGCCGCCGCGGCGCGGGGCGACCGACCCGGTGCTCGCCCAGCGAGATCTGTTGCGCCGCCTCGCAAACCTCGGCAAGCGCATCGGTTACTGCGCGCTCGCCGTCGCCATCGTCGCGTTCTTCGTCGGCGTGTTCACGGGCCTCCCGGGCCTCGCCGTCGGCCTCGTCATCGCCGGCTTCGCCGTCGCCACCGCCGCCCTCGTCCCCGCCATCATTCTCGGCTACGCGGTGCAGGCCGGCGAGCGCGACGACCGCGAGAAGGGCTTCGTCGAGCCCACGTCCTGACCTACTCCGACGACGGGCTCGACCGCACCGTCACAAGCGTGACTTCGGGCCCGATGCCGTCGTCCTCGACGCTGACCTCGATGGGCACGTGCGACAGCTACTCCTTCGCAGCAGCCCGCCAGCACCCGGCGAGCGCCTCGGCGAAGCGATCCCCCACCGTGCCATCGAGCGCGTCGTCGCCGGGCGCGTTGAGGAACAGGTCCTACACGTGCACGTGGTTCATCGCGGCCTCGATCGCCGTCAGGTTGCCGTCGGTAGCGACCATCCACGAGGCAAAGGTCTTCTCGGTGAACTGCTCGCGGAGGAAGACGCCCCCGCCGAACTCCACCAGATTGGGCCAGAACAGTGAGGCGAACGCGTAACCGTGCTCCATGCTCGACAGCCGATTGAGGTACTCCCAGAGATCGTCCGCGCCGACTGCTGCGACGCCCGGGAGCGCGCTTGCGTCGTAGGCCTCCACCGCCATCAGCCCTCGAGGACGACCGTCGCCCGGACCATGCCGGCGCGCTCGTGCCAGGCCTCGAGGCGCACCTCGGTACCGACGGGAGCGGAGATGACGAAGTCGGCGTAGGTGCGGTCGCTGGTGTTCTCACCGCCGCCGAAGAAGCCCGCGGGGCGCTTGCCGTTGCGGCCGCTCAGCTGGCCGAGCGGGCGGACGGGCTTGGCGTTGTGCAGCACGACGCCGTCCTCCGTGCCCGACAGCAGGCGGATCTCGAGGGGGCGAACGACGTTGCGCTTCATCGCCTGCTCGGTCACGTTCGTCGGCAGCCAGCCGGCGTTCTCGACCTCAAGGCGAACCTTCCAGGTGGTCTCTGACAGGCGCTCGACGGTGAGCGAGCGCTGGCGCAGGAGCGGCGAGATGAGTGCGTGCCAGATGGCCGCCTCGGAGTGGGGCGCCACGACCTCGGGCAGCCGATCCGGCGGCGGGTTGCGCCAGCAGTGCGCACTCCACCAGCCGCCGAGCTCGACGTAGCCGAGCTGTGGGTGATCGAACGCGTACCAGTCGACATAGCCTCTACCGCCGAGCTTGGTGTCGTTCCACTCCAACAGCTTGCGATCGTCCTCAATCGGATGGTCCTTGAACCACTCCAGCGGCTTGGCGTTGTTGAACTCGATGCCGGCGTCGGCAATGGGCGACCACAGCTCGGTCGTCCAGGCCCACATGCCCCGGTGATCGTACGCCCACTCGTCGGCGACACCCGTGGTGATATCGCCGGGTCCATAGGAGAAATCATGGAAGGTAGAGATGGATGGATAACCAGTGAGGCGGGTGAGGTTCTTGCCGATGATCTTGAACGTCTCAAGGTCGCCGGCGGGGATCGAGTCGTCGTTTGCCATGCTCGGTGGTCGCAGGTGGACACCGGAATACGTGTGGTAGGCGATGTACGAGTGGATGTTTGGACGGTCGACGATCGCCTGCATCAGCGCGCGGATCTCGGGTTCGGATCCGGCGAACGGCCCCGCGCCCTGCTGCTCGTTCTCGGGCTTCCACGCCACCGAGAAGTTGCGGTTGAGGTCGAGCCCTCGGAGCGGCGGCGCGCCCCCCACCGTCGAGCCGTCGTAGCCCTGGATGGCGCCCTCGGTCAGCAGCCGGTAGCGCTGACGGCCGAGTCTGTCGACACCGCCGGCGTCGGCTTCCTCGTCGTCGGTCGGGTCCCGCACCACGAGCAGCCGCGGGTCGATGTCGTCGGCGATCCACGCGCCGTTGCCGTCCTTGATGCGCATCGTGAGGATGCGGCCGTCGCCGTCGAGGTCGGTCGGGACAAGCCCGTCCTGCTGGTCGACCCGAGGGTACGGCCGCACCGACGAGCGCAGGTACTGCGGGTTGGTGATCGCCGCCTCGGCCCCATCCGGATTCACCCGTGGCAGCACGTAGACGGCGCGATGGGTCAGCAGCCGACGAACCTCGGCGTCCCCGTCGGCCCACCCCGTGCACAGCCGCCACACGAGGTGCAGCGCAGCGACCGAGCCGCTCAGCTCGGTGGCGTGGATGTTGCCGTCGACCCACAGCGCCGGCTTCTCGATCGCCGGCCCCGTCGTCGCATCCGTCAGCGTGGCGAGCCAGAGGTCGCGGCCCTCGTAGGAGGTGCCGACGCTCGACAGCGTGCAGACGTCCGAATGGGCCGCCGCGAGCCCTTCGAGATCGGCGACCAGCTCATCAAACGTAGGGAATCGGTCGAAACGGACGGTCCCAGACATCAGCGGGGAGCCTACGCAGCCCCTCGCCGCCCTCGATCGCAGGCCACGGCGCTGGCGTGACCTCTCCGTTGCCGAGGCACTGAAGAACCGCCAGGCCAACGTGGGGGTGAGGGCGGGCCGCGGCTGAGACAATCGACGGCGCACGCTTGAAGCCGGCAATCTTTACTCAGCTCCCGGTGCCTGATCAACAAGCCTTCAGTCCGAGCAGGGCTGCGCAGCGGTCGAGTCCTTCGATCACGATGTCGTCGCGGGTCCCGGCTTGGCTCGCGTCCCAGTTGTGTTTGGTGAGGAGGAACCGGGACATTGGTGCGGCGCCGCTGGGCCGGGGAGCAAGGAGCGTTCCGTTGGGTTCGTAGCCAAGAGCGCGGGACACTGCTTGCGATGCCGGGTTGTCATCGAAGGCGTCGCTCTCCGCCCTCAGGGCGCCGAGTCCCTCGAACGCGAGGTACAACACAGCGGCTCTCATCTCTTTGCCAAGTCCCAGTCCTTGGTAGGAGCGAGCGAGCCAGGAGAACGAGTTCACTGTGCGGACCGTGGGGAACTCGACGCCGGTGATGTCTTGCATCCCGATCGGCTCGTCGTTGACGACGACGGCGAAGGAGAGGTGCCACCACGTGGGCGAAGTCTTGGCCCGGGCGGCCCACTCACCCCCAAGGAACTTGCGTTCCGACGCGGGCGGGTCCTCGTAGAACGATGACTCACCGTCGAACGGCTCGGCTCCTGGAGCGAAGACCCCCTCGTGGTGCGGCATGATCAGCGCTGGGGTATCGGGTCCTCCATACGTCGTGCCAAGCGCTCGCGGTCTATCGGACGCGAGTGGTCACTGCCACCGAATTCGCAGTGAAGTCGGCGCCGGCCCCTCCGCGCTGTGAAGCTCTGATTCCACACCGCAGAGAGCGGTTGACGCCGACGGGCTTGCTCTGCGGCTCCTGTGGTGCCTACGCCTGATGGTTGACGCCCGTTTCGACCCCTCATCGACCTGTTCCCGAAGCTCGACTGATGCGGCGGCGCTGTCCGGAATACCCTGCCATCGTCGCTACGAAGGGTTCCCGTCCCGAGCGTCAGCTTGCGGGCCCCGTCCCTGCCCGAGCCGGCGCCGAGATCGGCCGGCTCGATCGTGCCGTCGCCGCCATGGCACTCGCCGAGGCGACGGGCCGGTGATGCGGACCGAGGTGGACGCCGCCCGAACTGCCAGCGCGACGTGGCAGGAGGTCGGTGACAGCTTCGGTGTGAATCGTCAAGCTGCTTGCGCGCGCTTCAAGGACGGCGCCGACGGCGGCCGCTCTCTCGGTACGCCCGACGTACGTTGAGAGCGGCGCGCTGATCGTCGGGCTCGACCGCCTGGCGAGCATGCGGTGCAGGACACGGCAATGGCTCGGCGCAGCGCACTCGGCTCGATTGCAGGACCTTGACGCTGTGCATGCTCCGAGCGGACGGCGATGTCGATGTCCTTGACGACATCGCCTTCAGCCGTGCCTCAAGCGCCGCCCGAAAGCGGCGTGGGTCTCATACGTCATCGCTCAGCGCCGAACGGAGTGCAGCGCGCGCTCGATCGTCAGAGCGGCACGAACGTCGACGACCTCGGCACGAACGCCGATGCCCTCAGGCTCAACAGCTCCGCTCTCGATGGCGTCGGCGAGCATGCGCGCGATGTGGTCCTCGTCGGCTCCGGCCGCGGCGACATCGATGATGGTCCGCGCAGGCGTGGTGACCCGGAACCCGGTGCGCTGTTCGCTGTCGTCCTCGACGAGGACCGCTGGATGCAGGACGACCCCGCGTGTTGTTCGGCTGAAGCCGGGCGGCACGGTCAGGTGCACCATCCCCGACTCGACCTCGCCGATGGCATGGACCGCAGCGGCGCTCTCGTGCGAGACCACCCCGCGCCCTCCGGACAAGAGGGTCCACAGGGCGAGGTCGTCATGGAGCTCCGACACCCAGTCGACGAGCCGGAACAGTCCTCTGTCGACTCTCGCCCAGTTGCCGGCGGCCACGTGGTGCGCCTGCGCTTGGTAGGAGTAGCCGAGCCGTCGGGCCTGCGCTGCCGAGAAGTAGCCGCCATGTTCCGCCGCTGTCGCGAAGAGCCTGCGACGAAGGTCTCGGCGGTCGGAGGGCACGGGCACGACCTACATTGAAACTTGAGCAGGTTGTCGATGAGGTTCTGAGAAACTCAAGTTTTGCTTGTGTTCAAGCTGCGGCGAGGAGGTCAGCCAACTCGGCAACTGCATGCCGCATCGCGTCAGGTGGACCCGAACCGATCGGCGATCTCGACCGGCGTACCGATGTCGGAGAGCGGCGGCACGTGGAGGATGCGGTACTGCTCGACGATCTGCTCCGGCCGCCACCCAGCTGCGTGCAGAGCTGGCACCACATACCGACGACATGTCTCGTCCTCAGCCATCCGCCCCGCCACCGCGTCGAGCGTAGCGGTTGAGCTGGCGCGGCCGAGGTGGCGTCGCGGCGCACGTGGTGCAACGATGCTTGGAACCGCATGTGACGGCGTCGTCAGTGACGCTGTCCCGATTTCCCCAGGGGGGACCACACATGGCCAAGGCCGCCGTATACACGATGATGGATCAGCCGCTTGAGATCCGCGACGACGTTGAGGTCGAAGCTCCGCACGCCGGTGAGCTGAAGATCCGCATGTCCGCCTCCGGCGTGTGCCATTCCGACCT
>JAYUDU010000087.1:0-2410 GCA_043739605.1 Acidimicrobiales bacterium
ACGAACGGGACGTGCACCAGATGCACGCCCTCGTGGGAGGTTGTCTCCAGGGCCGCGTTGTCCGTACGGCAGTACACCGTCACCTTGTGGCCGCGCGCGGCCAGGCGCACCGACACCTGCTCTGCACACGTCTCGAAACCACCGTAGTGGGCGGGAATGCCGCGGGTGCCGAGCACCGCGACGTCGAGCGGTCGATTGGCCGTGCTCACCCGCCGGACCCTACCGGCCCGGGCGGCTGCCCCGATCAGACGACGCTCAGCGTTGCGGCGGAGATGGCATGACGGTCGGTGAGCCCTCCGGTGGCGGCGGTGAACCCGGGTCGGGCCACCAACGGGACAGCAACAGCCGCCTGCACCACCCTGATGCCATCGATGTCGACAGCGATGGAGGTGGCCGTCGTGGTGATGACCACCCGGTGCACGCCGTTGCGCAGGTTGAACGGAGCCGTTGCCGCGTACGTGAAGTCCGCGCCGGTCGCCCCCGTCGCGATGCCCACGAAGCCAGCCGTCGGGTCGAGATCGTTCTTGTAGGTGTCGAAGGTGACCGCCAGGCCGGTCGTGCCGGACCACCCGAGGCCCCCGCCGGGGAGCCCAAGCTGGGTGGCTGGTTGCGCAACGTCGGCCAGGCTGAAGGTCATGCCGTCGGCGCCGTCGCCGCCCCCGATGGACAGGTCGAAGGCGGTCCGCAGGCCGCGGGCAGGGGCCGGGGCGCCAGAGTATGTGGACCCTGCGGTGAAGGTCGGCGCGGCGGTGGTCAGCTCGACGGCGCCAGGGGCGCTCGATGTTGCTGAGCCGTTCAGCGTCCAGGTCGCCGAACCGGGCGCGTCGATGGGACGCCGGGCGGCGAGCGCAATGCCCGTGACCTGGTGGGTGTTGACCACGCCTCCCGTTGCCCCCGTAAAGCCGACGCGGACGGTCGGCGGCAACACGACGTCGGCGTCGATCCGACGCACCTTGTCGACGTCCACCGTCATATGGCTGTTCTTCACCCGCAGGGTGACGTCGTGCGATGCCCCGCCCAGACCGGGCACGTTGACCGTGCTGAGGTAGTTGGGCCGGTCGTCGACGCCACCCTTGGCGAGGCCGACGAAGCTGTTGCTGGGTTCGCCCGCGTTCTGCCAGGTATCCAACATGACCGCATAGCCGGTGTTGCCGATCCAGCCCATGGCTCCGCCGGACGGGCCAAGCAGCGGAGGCGCAGCCGCGTCGGTCAGCGCGACGGTCATGCCGTCGGCGCCGATGGTGTCGAGCCGGGCGTTGAACGACAAGGCCAGCTCGGTCGAGCTGTAGGTCGACGGCAAGAATGCGCTGCCTGCGGCCGCAAAGGTCGGCGGCGTCAACTGCACGCCGCCCGCGATGACCGATGCGGAGCCGGCCAGCTGCAACGACTGGCCGTCCGGGTTGGCACCGTCACCCACCACGGTCGTTGCACGCACTCCGGCCCCGTCACTGGCGGTGAACCCGACCGTCGACGTCGAGGGCGCCCAGTCGGTGGGGGCGAACTTCACCGTCTGGAGCATCGACGCGCCCCCGTTCAACACGGTGCCTGCGGCGATGGGGTCGATGAGCGAGAACGGCGCCGCCGGGGCGATGGGCGCATCAACGGTGACAGGCAGCTCGCCAGTGTTGGACAGCGTGATGGTGGCCAGTCGCGATGTGTTGATGTTGGCGACGCCGAGATCGACAGACTGCGTGACGACCAGGTTGCCGGCCCTGGCACCCGCGCCAGACAGTGCGACGGTGGCCGTCCCTCCGTCGGTCACGACCGACAACGACGACGCGGCCACCCCCGACGCCGTCGGTGCGAACGTGACCGGCACAAGCAGCGACGCCCCGGCTTCGATCGTTGCCCCAACGGCGGGCAAGGACGCAGAGAACCCGGCGCCCGGTGCAACGACCGAGGTGACGGTGGCAAGCGAGCCGCCGGTGTTGGACAGCGTGATCGCCCCCGGCTGCGTCGACCCGAGCGCCGTCGTCCCGAAGTCGATGGCCCCCTGACTCGCGACGACCTTGGGCAGGCCAACGGTCAGGTCGGAGATGGCCTGCTTCGAGATCTGGTCGCCGTCGCTGGCAGTGAAGCCCAGCAACGCTTGGGGAGGAAGCGGCTGGGCGACGTCGATCATGGCGATGCCATCCACCTCGATGCGCAACCGACCCGATCGTTCTGTCACGTGGATGGCCCGCGTTGCGTTGCGAAACTGCGGGGCCTGACAGGCGTTGTAGGGGTAGTACACCCGGGAGCCGATGCCGTGATCGGCGACGCCAACGAAGTTGGGGCACGGGTCGCCAGCGTTCTGGTAGGTATCGAAGCCGATGGCCGGTCCGGCGATGCCTGCGTATCCGAGGCCGCCTCCGTTGGAGCCGAGCGATGTGGGGGTGGCACCCGCGTTGGGGTCACCGAACACCAGTGC
>JAYUDU010000088.1:0-2406 GCA_043739605.1 Acidimicrobiales bacterium
CTGATCCACGACTGGGGCATCGATCGGTTCGGGGCCGAGGTTGCGCAACGCCTGGGACGCTCGCTGTCCGCACCCGAGCCGGTCGTCTTCGATGCCGCCCACGACCACCTCGGCTGGCACCCCCAGGGCGACGGGCGGTGGTTCCTCGGCATCAAGGTCGAGAACGGCCGCATCGCCGACCGCGGTGCCGTGCGGGTGCGGTCAGGGCTGCGCGCCGTCGTGGAACGCTTCTGGCCCGGGGTGCGCCTCACGCCCCGAGAGGACATCCTCCTCACCGACCTGGCCGACCGTGACCGGCCGAACGTGGAGGCACTGCTGGCCGACCACGGCGTGGTGCTGGCCGAGCAGTGGGTCCCCATCAAGCGCAACTCCTTCGCCTGCCCGGCCTTGCCCACATGTGGCCTGGCGCTCACCGAGTCTGAGCGGGCCCTGCCCGGCGTCCTCGACGAGCTGGAAGTCGAGCTCGACGCGCTGGGGCTCGGCGGGCTCGACGCCCACGTCCGGATGACGGGCTGCCCCAACGGCTGCTCCCGCCCCTACACCACCGAGATCGGCCTCGTGGGGCGGGGCAAGAAGAGCTACGACATCCACCTCGGCGGGGAGCCGGTGGGGATCCGCCTCAACGAGGTCTTCGCCGAGAACGTCCCCCGTGACGAGCTGATCAACGTGCTACGCCCGGTCCTGGCCCACTACCGCGATCAGCGCCACCGCGGGGAGCGGTTCGGCGACTTCTGCCACCGCCTCGGTGTCGGTCCACTCCGGGCCCAGCTCGGCACCGAGCGATGGGCAAGGAAGCCGCGGGACACGGCCGAAGCGGTGACGTTGTGACGCGCGGTACTGGGCCGCGGGAGCCGGGTTCCACAGCGCCGTGCTTCGGAGGCCCGGAGGAGTCCTCTGCCGACCAGCTGAGCCGATCATGCTTCCAGCCGAGCCGCGCCTACCGGTGGTGGCGGCGGGCGGACCTGCGTCGGGCAGGTGCACCCGGTCTCGCTGGCGTGGTGACGGGGATGCGCTCGGTGATGGTGACCCGACCCCCATTGCGGATCACCACGCGCTTGCGCGTCACGTACGTCACCTCGGGCGCGGGCAGCGGCATGGGGAGGGGCGCAGGCGGTGTCGGCGGAGGTTGCAGGAGAGGAACCGGTGCGGGCAGCGGCGGAACCGGCAGCGGTGCGGGTGCCGGCGGCGTCGCGGGCGTCGTGCTGGGAGGAGATGTCGTGGTCGTCGGGGGCGAGGTTGTTGGCGAGGAGGTCGTCGGGGGCGCCGTGTTCGGGGGCGCCGTCGTTGGCGACGGAGCGGCGCTGCGCACCAGGGGAAGCCGTTCGAAATGGCTGCCCAGGATGGCGTCTGCGTCGCCGCCGAGGACGCCGTCGAGAAGCGTTGCGTACACGGAACGGAAGTCCATCCCGACGCGCATGTCGCCGCGGCTGTCGAGTGTCGACAGGGACGGCTGGGTGCCATACAGGCCGCCCTGGATGGCGTTGCCGACGACGAACCACGACGATGCGGTGCCGTGGTCGGTCCCGCCCGCATCGTTGCGCTGGACTCGCCTTCCAAACTCGGAGAAGGTGGCGACGACGACGCGGTCTGCGAGGCGTGGCTCGAGGGTGGCGAACAGCGACTCGATGCCACGGTCGAGGCGATCAAGCATCTGAGCGTGGTCGTAGGTCTGATTGTCGTGGGTGTCGAAGCTGCCGAGCGTCACCGACAGCACCCGCAGGCCGAGGTCGGCGTTGATGAGCCGACCGACGAGGATCATGTCGGCCGTCGCTTCGTCGTCGGGCAGCGCCGTTGCGTAGGCGGGCCCGATGAGGCCCGCGGTGTCGAGCGCGCCGCGACCTGCGATGGCCAAGGCGTCGGCGAGGCCGCCCCTGCCAGTTGGAGCTGAGGCGAAGCTGCGAACCGGTTGGTAGGTGGCGATCTCCCACGCCTCATCTGTGCCGGTGCCGAAGAGGTCTCCGCTGGTCGACAGGGCTGTGGCCGTCGAGCGCTGCCCGAGCAGGTGCAGCGGCACCGCAGAGCTGACCGTTGCGCCCCGCAGGCCGGTGTTGGCGTCCGGTAGGCCGTCGAGGAACCGGCCGAGCCAGCCGCTGGACGGTCCGGTCGCCGATCCGGATCCGCCGACCATCATCGTGGCCATCGACGAGAAGTGGGACAGGTCATCGCCGACCTGACCGACGCCGCGAACGACCGCCACCCGGCCCGCGTCGTAGCGAGCCTTGAGGCGGGGGAGCGATGGATGCAGCGCGACGCCGTCAGCGATGCGCAGGCCTGCGGCGGGCTGGATGGCCAGGCTGCCCCGGTTTTGGAAGTAGAGCGGGTCGTCGATCGGCACCACCGTGTTGAGGCCGTCGTTGCCGCCGGCAAGCGTGACCATGACGAGGACGCGCTCGGTCGGCGCCAGCG
>JAYUDU010000089.1:0-6363 GCA_043739605.1 Acidimicrobiales bacterium
CCATAGTTCGGTTGGGCCGCCGTCTTCCCAGTGGGTGATGTGATGAGCGTGCAGGAACCAGGTGTCAGTGCATCCGGGGAAGGTGCAGCAGGGGCCGTCGCGGTGTACGACGGCACGCTTTCGGGACGCGGTCGCGGTGCGTTGTTGGTCGGAGACGGCCACGAACGCGTCGGCGATGCGGTGTTGGGGCAGGTCGTAGATGCCGGTCTCGACGTTTGGTCCGAACCGGTGGGCGAGGTGCTCGATGGCGTTCCATGCGAGGTCTGCTGTGTCGATGGGGAGCTCGAACGTGAGGCGCCGCAACCCGGCATCTCAGGCGTGGGCGGAGACGAAGGCGATGGCGTCGAGGGTTGTTCCCGGTGGGAACCGTCGGACGAGGTCGGCGACGTGGTCGACCTCATCGAGGAAACCTTCGTGGGCGCCAAGCGCAGGGTCTTCGATCGTGCCCTCGACGTAGACGATGACGAGCCGGGCGACTCGGCCATCGGCCTTGGGGCGCAGGATGCGGCCAAGGCGCTGCACCATCTGACGGCGGGTCCGGCTGGAGGCGAGGATCACTGCGACATCGGCGGCTGGGACATCAACGCCCTCATCGAGGACCTGCGGCGCACAGATCGCCTCGACGGATCCAGCGCCGAAGCGGGTGAGCACCGACTGCCTCGCGCTCGGCGCGAGTGCGGAGTGCGTGGCCTCGGCGCGCAGTCCGCAGGTGCGGAGCATCGCAGCGGCGCGTTCGGCGGCGATGATGCTCTGGGTGAACACGATGGCTCTGTCTGCCGCTCGCAGCGCAGGAGCCAGCACCGCCAGCGTGTCAGCCTTGCCTGGGGTCTCGGCCAACAGGTGGCGGCGCTGTTGCATCGAGCGCAGGTACTGCCTGGCGGCCCCGACCGCTTCGTTGTCGCCGTGCTTGGCGAGCCGAGCGATCGCAGCGAAGAACGCCCCGATGGACTCGTCCGGAACGAGTCCTGAGGCGTGCAGCTGCGCCCTGGCCTTGGACATCTCCAGCGTCAGCGCGTCGTATTCGGTGCGTTCGTCTGGGTCGAAGCAGACCGCGATGAGGGCGACGCTGAAGTGCGCGACGACGCCCTCGTCGATCGCTCGCCGGTAGCCGAGCTGGTAGCACGTCCCCCCGAAGTACGGGTCAAGCCATGCGCGGTTCCCGTCGTCCGCCCGGGCATAGGTTGCGCTCAGCCCGAGCCGGCGCGGGAACCCAGGCTCCAGAGCAAGCCGGTTCTCGTCGGACCCGTATCGATGACACTCGTCGGCGATGAGGAGGCTCCCGGGTCGGCGTGGCCTGAGGTCGGCGCCGCGAGCCGAGTTGACCACCGCGATCAGCACATCGTGGTCGCCGAAGCGATCGCGGTGGTCCGCGCCGAGCAGCCCGATGCTCGCCGTCGGGTCGAGGTGGCGACCGAGAGCAACGCGCCACTGCTGGAGCAGCTCCCTGGTGGGAACGAGGATGCACACCTGCGACCCGCTCGACCGAGCGTCGACGGTGGCCGCGAGGCCGAGCATCGTCTTGCCCGCGCCGGTGACCGCTTCCACGACGCCGCGCCGGTCGCGCGCCCGCCACGCCGTCAGTGCGTCGGTCTGCCAGCGGTAGAGGCTCGGGCGAGACGGGAGTGCGAGCGGTGCGGCTGCCGGCGCCTGTGCGGCGAGCCACCAGCGTGGCGGGACCGCACCATCGGAGCGGAACCGCGACGGGCGCGATCCGAGGGCCCGCGCCACATCGGCGGTGGTCATGGAGACCCGCCCCCTCGCCCGCAGCACGTCGCGCACCTCTGCGCTGGTCCGGCCGGGATGGTCCGCCAGCACGGCGGCCACCTCGTCGAGGTGGCCCATCGTCAGTGTGCCGAGCCCTCCGCGTCCACGCTCTCGCCATCATCGATGCCCAGGTCGGGGTCTTCGCTGAAGTCGAGAGTGATGTCAGCGACGGCGACGTCGGGAACGTATGTCGGGTCGAGGAACGTGAGGTCCCATTCGTTGATCCACGCGCGGACATATTGCCGCATGCGGTTGGACGGCAGGCGCTCCATGCCCTCGACGTCTGGTGGGTTCCAGTCGAACGCGTCGGCGTGGATCTGCTTGAGCTTGGCGTACGTGCGATCGAGCTCGTTGCGGTCCGGTGGCTGCAGCAGCACCTGTTCCCGCTCGAGGATGCGCATGCCGGTCCCGGCCATGCCGGCCAGGAGATCGTGATCGGCGGTGCCCTTCGCTCTGAGCCGCTTCGGCACGAGCTCCAGGTCGTTCTTGCCGACGAGCACCTGCGCATCGAAGTCGTCGACGGTGGTGAGCACGGCACAGCGGGGCGAGCCCGGGTCCTCGCGGTCGCCGCGCACCCAACGGGCCACCTCCGCATAGGACTTCGCCCGCTGGAGGTACGAGTACCGGCCGATCAGCTCGACCTCATCGAGGAGGATGACCCACCCCGCGAAACCAGCCGCGGTGATGAGCCGAGAAACGAAGCGGAAGCGCTGCACGGCCAGGTCGCGTTCCTTCACCGCCGCGAGCCGATAGGTCGAGGCCGCACCGGCCTCCTTCAATCGACGTCGCAGGTCGGCAACGGGCAGCGGGTCCCCGGCCCAAAAGCGCACGATTCGGTCGGTCAGCTCGGCGTCGCCCCGCGTGTGGTCATGAAGGAACAACGTCGCGGCGAATCGCTTGTCGACAGGCGCGTCGTCGCGGTGCACCCATCGGTAGAGCGACGCGTACTCCGGTGAATCGGTGCGCAGAGTGGCGGCGATCTCGTCAATCGGTGACCCGATCTTGCCGGGCACGTGCGCGTCAGCGATGGCCGCGGCGAACACCTTGGCTGGGTCGTGTAGCGCGGTCTCCTTCGAGATGACGACCTTCGACACGACGAATCCGGCATCGAGTGCCTGATGGGCGAGGTGCTCGAGCACGTGGCTCTTCCCTGAACCGAATCCACCGCCCACGAGCATGCCGCCCGCGAGATCGCTCTCGGCACGGTTGCTCGTGCTGTCGAGCAACTCGGTGAACCGGTCCTCGACGGCGGTCTGCAACGATCCGAGCGCAGCGACCGCGTCGCGGTTGGGCACGCCGGCACGCAACGCCTCGAGGGCCCTTCGACAGGCAATAGCGCGATCCGTCATGGCGCACCAACCCGGACGAGCGAGGAGTACGGGTTGTCGCGGTTGCGGTCGCGGACCTCGTCGAAGATGCGCAACTTCAGCGCCTGGTACGCCCCGACGCCGCGAGCTTGGTCGGTGAGGAACTCTGGGGCGGCGAGCACCACGATGCAGCAATGGGAGAGCTCGTCGGTGTTGTCGATCAGCTGGCGGAGCATCTCGTACGCGTCGAGCAGCGCGGCCTTCGTGTAATAGATGCCGCTGCGCTCCTCTGGTTTGGGGCGACGGGCGAAGCCGAGCCGGCGGATGTCGAGCTCGAGGACCAGGCCGGCGTGCCCGTTGGTCGCGAGCCAATGAGCGAGCGAGAACAGGATCTGGCGGGCGTTGTGGCGGCCAATCCGCCGGAAGATCATGGTGGAGCGCAGGAGCGATATTTGGCGGAGCTCGCCGCGCAGCCAAGCGAGCACTGCTGCGTGCTCAGCTTCGGTTACCTGGCCCGATCGCAGCTGAGCCTGTGCTAATCGGAGCATCGCTATCCTGAACTCGTGGGCCATCGCATAGTCATGCGCGATGAGCAACTGCAGCTGCCGGTTCACGTCTCTGGTGAGCTCCCCCGCGTCGACGTCGTGGTAGCGAGCGACCGACTCGATGGTGACGTCGTTGGAGCCTTCGGGCACGGGGTGGGAGGCCGCCCCGTACGCGCGACGGACGGCCGTCGCGGCGATGCCATCCCAGTCGATCTGGCGTGCGACGGCAAACAGCACGTCATCGATGGCGTGGATGCGGGTGACAACGGCGTCGACGCGGGCCGTCACGTACGAGGCGCCTTCGGCGCGCTCACGGAGATCATCACCGAACGCTGTTGCGGTCGGTTCATCGGCAGCAACCACGAACTTCACCGCGGCACCTCCACCGGCGATGTACGCGCACAGGTACTCTCGATCTAGGAACCTAGCGTGGTCCTGGGGCGCAATCATCGGGCCTCCGATGCGAAGGTGATGCCGGCATAGACCTTCTCTTGTCCGGACCGCGTGACGGTGGCCAGCACCGCTGATCCTCGGGTGAGTGCGCTCGCTGGAAGCTGCATCATCCGTCCATCCTTGGTGTTGGTCTTGCCGCTCTGATCGAGAAGGTAGAGGTCGCGAGCGAACTCCTGCTTGGTGTACTCCTTGGTCGCGCCCGGGAGGACGGTGAGCACGCCGTAGATGTCGACGAGCTTTGCGGTTGCGCCGATGCGCCCGCCAGAGCGAGCGATCACGTGGTCGTAGGCGGTGGCCAGCGATTCGAGGAAGGCATCCGGCTTGAACTTGGGGGGCTTGGCCTGCAACGCCGCGAGCGTGCGCACGAGCACCGACGGCCGAACCCTCCGGTCCTTCTTCTTGTCGATGATCACCGTCGCATCGGCGGCGGAGACCTGCACGATGGCGGGATAGCAGAGGATCCGGTCGTCGGACTCGAACGCCTGCACGCCCGCAGCGGTCGCCTGCGTCAGCACCTCGACGGCGAACGAACCATCGGCGAAGTAGATCTCATCGTCGAAGCGCCACCCCTCCCTGGCCTCTTCGGCCGCTGCGGCCGCCTGATCGGCGAGGCGCGACGCTGCGCCAAGCGCTTGGACGAGATCTCTGAGCTGGCCGGATGCGGCCGCAGCCTTGGCCTTCTTCGCCTCCCGCATCGCAGCAGCGAGGCCCTTGAGCGTTGCGTCGATGTCTCGTTCTGCGAGGTCGAGGGCGTCCTCGAGGCCGCCATCAGCCACGGAGGCGGCCTTCTGCGCGGTGGCTGGCCGGTGTTGGATCGGTGGCACGTCGTGCGATGGGGGAAACCACGCTTCCATCCTCGCCTGCCGAGAGTCCGAGCACCAGCGCTGCCCACTCTCGGTCGTGGGGCGGGTCGCGCCGTGGCTGCCACCGGCGATGCAGCTCGCTCGGTTGGCCGATGAGCTGCCAGAAGCCAAGACGCACTTCGGTAAGCATCACGTGCGGCGGGGCACATCGGGGTCCGGGGGGGCGCCAGCAGCGCCGTCATCGTCGTGGTCCCGCCGCTGCCGATCGCAGCGGCACGGCCGCCGGCTGCCTGCTGCACGGACTGGAAGATCGCGTCCGGACGGTCCTCGGGCGGTGCGTCGGGCGAACGATTTCGACTCGACGCCGTGCAGTGACGGCATCGGTTCAGGTGCGCTGAAGTGCCCCGATGGGGCAGGCCCAGAGTCGGTCGCCGAGGGGAAGCGTGGCTGAGCCGAGGTGCAGCACGATGCCAGTGCGGAACCGGTCGCCCACAGCGTCTCTCAGCTGTGCCAGGTGCCGCGCGTCGCGAGCTCGTGGTGTCGCCGATGCCTTGACCTCGATGCCTGCGATCTCGCCCGAGTGTCGATCTTCGAGGACGAGGTCGACCTTGGCCCCGTTGCGGTCGCGGAAATGCTGCAGCTCGACGCCGCGGTTCGCCCACGAGCGTTGCTTGGCGATCTCGCCGACGACGTACGTCTCGAGCAGGCGACCGAGCGCTTGTGTGTCTGGCAGTGGGCCGACGAGGGCATCGCTCCCGACGCGCGTGAGCGCCGCGGCGAGGCCCACGTCGGAGAGGACGATCTTGGGTCGGCGCTTCGCTCGCGTCGTTGCGCTCGATGCCCATGCGCGAACGATCGTGACGAGGTGGAGCGCCTCGAGCAACCTGACGTACGTCGCTGCCGTGTCAGGGTGGATGTCGGCGTCCCGCGCCAGGTCGGCCATCACGAGCTCGCCGGACGTGCGGGCGGCCAGGAGACGGAGCGTCCGGCGCAGCGCCAGCTCGTCCCGCACGTCGGCGATCGGTCGCAACGCCTCGCGTCCGACGACGTCATCGATGTAGCCATCGAACCAGAGGTCGCGCACGCGGCCCGTCATCTCAGTCGTGACGACCTCGGGATAGCCGCCTCCGACGAGCAGCTGCGCAACTTCGGCGCGCGTGATCACCCCGGGCTCTGGGCCTGGCCACGCTGCCGGTTCGAACACTGCGTCGATGAACGCCTCGCGGGCGTTCGTCCGCTCACCGACAGACAGCGGGCGAACCTCGATGCGTCCCATGCGACCCGCCAGGGTCTCGACCGGAGCACCGCTGGCGCCAAAGCCCGTCGACCCGGTGAGGATCAGCTGACCGCGGGTGGCGTCGCGATCGACCTTCGCCTTGATCGCCAGGAGGAGCTCGGTGCCTCCCCGTTGGTACTCGTCGATCGCGGTGCGGGGTGGCAGCGCCTCGATGAGCCCGGTCGGGTCAGCGGTCGCGGCGGCGAGGGTCGCGG
>JAYUDU010000090.1:0-2400 GCA_043739605.1 Acidimicrobiales bacterium
AACCAGCTGGGCGGAGCCGTCGTGCTGCCACTCATCTTCCTCACCATGGGCCAGGCCACCGGCCTCCTCCTCGTGACCCTGCCCATCGCGGTGGGTGTCGGCGTCGTCATCTGGACCATTGCCATCGTCCTGCTCAGAGGAGGCGCTAGACGCTTCTCGCGCGACCGTCTCGCGGCGAAGGTCTAAGACGTCCGTTGTGGGTCGAGCCCATCGGCCCAAGCACGCCGCCTCCTGCTCTGCGAGCATAGAGGTCATGACGACGGCGATCGTGACCGGAGCAGCGGGTGGCATCGGGCTTGAGGTATGCCGGCAGCTCGCGCAGAGACACCTTGCGGTGGTCCTCACCGCCCGCGATCCCGCACGAGCAGAGGCCGCAGCTGCGAGTCTTCGCGACGAAGGGCTCGACGTCGTTGGCCACCAGCTCGACGTGTGCGACCAGAGCAGCGTCGACCTGTTCGTGTTGTGGCTGGCAGGCCGACCCGTGCAGGCGTTGGTCAACAACGCCGCCGCGTTCGTCGATTGGTCAGAGGCCACATCTCGCGCCGACCTTGATGCTGCTCGCCGAGTGATGGACACCAACCTCTTCGGAGCGTGGCGGGTGACCATGGCGGTGCTGCCCCTGCTCCGCGACAGCGGCCACGGCCGCATCGTCAACGTCACCAGCAGCGGCGGCAGCCACGCCGACGCCATCGTCGGTCTCGGGGCGCTGTGCGGGCGCGGCGCCGCGTACGGCGTTTCGAAGGCGGCGCAGAACGCGTGGACGGCCGCGCTCGCCGCAGAGCTGGCCGGCACGGGCGTCCTCGTCAACGCCGCCAACCCGGGCCTCACCGCCACGCGACCGGGCGCGGAGGAGATGGGCGCCCGCCCGGTGGCAGACGGGGCGGCGGGCATCGTGTGGGCGGCCACCCTCCCAGACGACGGCCCCACCGGCGGCTTCTTCAAGGACGGCGAGCCGGTTCCCGTCTGAGCCCAGCTCGGTCTTTGCGGGCCGTCGCGCGGTGCCTGGCGTTGTGGTCAGTGTCCCCGGAAGATCGCCTTGCCTGGGCCGTTGGCGAGGAACGACTCGACCCCGGCGACGGCGTCGAGGGTTGCGAACACGTCGACGAAGAGGCGCTGCTCGAGCACGAGGCCGTCGCCCAGGTCGCCGTCGAGGCCCTCGTCGATGGCCTGCTTGGCATACCCGAGCGCGACGCCGGGTCCGGCGGCGAGCTGCACGGCAAGCGCATGGGCGGTGGCGAACACCTCCTCCTTGGGGACGACACGGTCGAGTAGCCCGATGCGAAGCGCCTCCTCTGCTGTGACCTGGCGGCCGGTGAAGATGATGTCCTTGGCTCTGGCGGGCCCGACGAGGCGAGCGAGGCGCTGCGTGCCGCCGCCACCGGGGATGATGCCGAGCAGGATCTCCGGCTGGCCGAGCTTGGCCGTCTCCGCGCCCACCCGCAGATCGCAGGCGAGGGCCAGCTCGCAACCGCCGCCGAGGGCGAAGCCGACGATTGCCGCGATGGTTGGACGGGGAATGGCGGCAACGGCGTTCAGTGCCCGCAGGAACGTGGCGCCGATGCGCTTGGCCTCGTCGGGCCCGCCGAACTCTGAGATGTCGGCCCCGGCCGCGAAGATCCGCTCGCCACCCCACACCACCACTGCTCCCGGCGGGTCGGCGCACAGTGCGTCCGCAGCGTCGGCTAGCTGGCCAAGCAACGCCGTCGACAGCGCGTTGGCCTTCGGCCGGTCGAGGCGAATGACGGCGACGTTGTCGTCCCCGCGCTCAAGAGTGACGAACGTTTCGGGATCGGTCGACATGCGCCGGAGTCTGGCGGCCTCCGCCCGCGCCCGCCAACCGAGCGACACCGCTCAGCTGGCGGCCGGGACCATCCGGTCGGCCGCGACCCTCGGGTCGAGGCGGCCAGCGACGACGTCATCAACGAGGGCCGCCAGCCCCGCCTCGCCGAGACGGGAGCGGGCGGCAGCCTCGAGCCGACGAGCGACGAGTCGCGTCAGCTCGTCGCGGGCTCGCACGGCCCGTCGAGGCGTGAGAAGTCCCCGCTCGGTCACGAAGGCTCGGTGCGCGTCGATCGCCGCCGCAAGGCGAGCGATCCCTGCGCTCTCGCCGCGTTGGGATGCGATCGTCGAGACCACCGGCGTCTCCCAGCCGGGCTGGTCTGGCCGGCCGGCGCCGAGATCGAGCGCCCTCCGCAGATCGGAGACGGCCGCCTCCGCACCCGGCCGGTCCGCCTTGTTGACGCACAGCACATCGGCGATCTCAAGGATGCCCGCCTTGGACGCCTGCATGCCATCGCCCCAACCGGGGTTGACCACGACGACGGTGGTGTCGGCCGCACCCGCCACCGCCAGCTCGACCTGTCCCACGCCCACCGTCTCCAAGATCACCACGGGGAAGCC
>JAYUDU010000091.1:0-2397 GCA_043739605.1 Acidimicrobiales bacterium
GGTGCTTCCGATCATCATCCGCGTGCCCCGCAACGTCCGCCCCGGTGACCACGCTGGCGCGCTGCTCGCCTCATCGAAGGCAGAGGGTACCGGCCCCGATGGCAAGGTCATCACCCTCGACCGACGCACGGGCTCACGTCTCTACGTCCGGGTGCCGGGCACGCTCGTTCCCAAGCTCGACGTCGAGTCGATCAGGACCACCTACCACCCGTCCCTCAACCCCGCCGATGGGTCCCTCGACGTGACGTACACGGTGCGCAACAAGGGCAACGTGCGCCTGGCGGCACGGCGACGCGTCTCGGTGTCCATGCCATGGGGGGCCCATGCCGGCGCCGCCGACGTGGGCAGCGTCCCGGAGCTTCTCCCTGGCAACGCGGTGACGCTGCACGCCGCCATCCACCACGTCACTGCGGGCCTCGTTGCTTCTGCGCGGGTGACGCTCACGCCGATCGGGGAAGGGCTCAGCGGTGCCGGCGCGTCCCGGGCCGGGCGAGCGCTCGCAGTGCCGTGGACGCTCGTCGTTCTTGTCATGAGCATCTGCCTGGTCGCTTATGGCCGGGCCTCGTATCGGCGGCGCCAGACTGGTTCCGGCGGCGGCATGCCATCGCCGCCCGCACGGGCCGCGGCGGTAGCCGACGACCGCGAGTCGGTCCTCACCTGATGCGCCCTGTGCTGCGCTTGGTTGCCGGCGCCATACGCCTGGTCGCAGTCGTTGCGGTGGTGCTCGGGGCCGCCCAGTCCGCGGCGGCGGCCGTCGGTGAGCATTCGCCGAGCGTCACGACCTCGTCTGCTGGCGCTCGCCTCGGACAGAGCGTCGTGGTCACGCTCGCGGGCTTTCACGGAGGCGGTGTCACGCTCGCCGTCTGCGGCAACCTGGCCGGGCGCGGCTCCTCCGACTGCGACGTCAGCCACAGCATCGGGGTCGGGACAACCGGTCCCTCTCCAGGTCCGACGTTGATCGACTTCACGATCACGTCGCCGCCGGTGCCGTGTCCATGCGTCGTCTTGGCGACGGGTGTCACCGGTGCGGAGGCTGCCAGCACACCCATCGCGATCGGCGATGTCGGCCAAGCGCCGCTGGCGGCATCAGGGTCGGTTCCGGCACTTGCGGTGACGGCGCGCCTCCGCGACGGATCTCGGTCCGTCACCAGTCGATTGCGCGCCCTTCTCGGCGGCCGAGAGACGCGCTCGGTTGAGGTCACCGTGCGGAACACGAGGAGCGAGTCGCTCGACCGGGTTGCCTTCGGGGGTGCAGTCGGGAAGGGAACAGACCTGACGCCGTTCTGGGTGCCCACGGTGGCGCCACTCGCCGGCGGGGAGGAGCGCAGCTACACGATCCCGACGACGCTCGCGGCTCCCGCATGGGGGCGTTACACGTGGGAGGTGGCCGCGTTCGGGGCCGGACCAGCCCAACAGCGCAGGTTGAGCGAACGGATCGTGCCGTGGGGGCTCGTGGTCCTCGTCGCCGCGCTCACCGTGGATCTGACGGCGTTTGGTGTCGTGAGGGTGCGGCGCCGTGGCGCGGCGGCGTAGGATTTCGACGGTTAGTTCGCTTAGTTCCCGCGACGTCCTCCTCTCCTGGAAGCCAGTGAGCGCCGTACTCCCCGAGCACCAAGCGAACGGCCGTCGACGATCTCGGGCGGTTGGGCGCCGCGTCGAGGCGCCTCTTGGCCCCACCGGTCCGCTGATTCGCGTCGAGAGTCAGCTCCTGCGCCGTTCCACCCGCTCTCGAAGGCGGCCGAGGGCGTCGTCGCTGGTGCGGGCTGTAAGTGGCCTGGTCAACCGGCCGGGCAGCCGAAGTGGCCGGCGCAGCCCCCCGAGAAGAGCGAAGCGCGCGGCACCCTCCTCGGCGGTCGCCGCCATCGGGTCAGGTGATCGAGGCGCAGATGATGGCTGCGTCGGGGCCGACAACCCATGCGTTGTGATGCCACCCGACCACGAGGGACGTTCGTCTTGAGACGAGCACGATCCGGCCGGTGTCGAGCTCGGCGTCGATGGACGATGCCGGGTCGATGTCGATGGCCTCCAACGAGATGGCGTCGTGGAGTGAAACAAGGCCGGCAAACAGTGAGGTCGACGCGCCGGCTCGCCCTCCGGCGCTGGAGCGGACCGCGACCGTCGCCGATCCGGTCACCGGTTCGGGAAGGGGCGCCTGCCACCAGGACTCCGCGTCGCGGGCTGTGACGATCTCCGTGGCCGATTGCTCGCCGAGGGGGCGCCGCCGTCAGCCTCATCAACACCAGCGCCGGCTTCGGCGGAGAATGCCACCTCGACGCGGTGATGGTGCGGGCGGGCCTCGCGCGTTTGCCCCTTGCCGACCTCGACCTGGTTGTGGTGGAGAACGTCGGCAACCTCGTGTGCCCCGCAGAGTTCGACGTTGGCGAGCACGCCAAGGCA
>JAYUDU010000092.1:0-6344 GCA_043739605.1 Acidimicrobiales bacterium
ATGCCGGCCGGGTCGACGGAGCCGAGCCAGCCATCGAGCTGCCAACGCACCCGTTCCGCCAGCGCAGCGATGGTGAACGCTCCTTCGCTGCGCCACACCCGCGCCCGCGTCACCGGTGCGGCGTTGGCGTCGAGGCTCTCCAACACTGGAACGATGTCGGCCTCGATCCGCACCCCCCAACACCCAAGACCCCGACCGACGAGGCGCTCGCACAGCTCGGCGGCGATGCCACGAGCGGCGAACGCGGCGGCGTCGATGCGCTCGATGGGTGGGTCACAGACCAGTCGGGCAGAGAGGTCAACCGGAGCGTCGCGGGGGGCGAGCGAAGTCTCCTCCCTGCCAGATGAACGTCGCCACGCCACCGCGCCGGTGATGCCGAAGCGGGCCACGAGATCTCCTTCTGGCAGCGCGGCGACCTGGCCGAGCGTGCGCAACCCCAGCCGGACGAGCAGGTCGACGACCTCCTCCATCGGCAATGCACCGCTGACGTCTCCATCGGGAGACGGGCGTCGATGCGCGGCTCTGCCCGTCGCCACCCCCAGCGCGTCAGGCAGCAACGCCCCCGTCGGCAGGTCGGCCAAGAACGCGGCGGTGACCCCAACCGCGATCGTTCTCACAGGGTCGCCACCGGCGCCAGCCCGGCCGAGCACCGACCGCGCCGCGAGACCGGCGGCGAACGGACCATCGGCGATGCCAACGCCAGCCACAGGCCCGACATTGCTCACGTGACCTCCTCGATGCTCGTCCCTCACATCCGCTCGGCCACGGGCCGCGGGCCCGACACTGCTCACGTGACCTCCTCGATGCTCGTCCCTCACATCCGCTCGGCCACGGGCCGCTGGCCCGACACCAAGCACTCGTCGCACCGCGTCGATGACCAGTCGCGCCAGCTGCTCCTCGCCACCGAAGTAGCGCGCCGGCCCACGCGTCACGAAGGCGCAGCGACCCGGCTGCGTCAGCTCGACGCGGGGCGTGAACGCCTCGACAGCTGCGGCCACCGCCTCGAACGCTCGTGCATCGCGATCGAGGTCGTACGCCACCAGGCGCAGGCCGGGGCATCTGCTCTCCGCCTCGCGGCGGCGCAGACCTCGGCGCACCCCCTCGGCGCGCGCCCCAGGCGTGGTGGCAACCACCCTGTTGGCGTGCAGCACCGCAGCCGGCTCATCCAGTGGCACCCCTTCAGCCAGCAGCGGCCAGTCTGCGACGCGCACCACGAGGGTGCGATCGGGGGCGTCGCGATGCGCGCCCATCAGCCGACCCGACGGCGCACGTCGACCGCCACCGCGGCCACGCCGCGCGGAGTGTCGATGCCCTCCATCCGCCCCGATCGACCAGGAAGGCCAAGCACGACCCGACGCTCGTGCGCCGCCGCCCGACGCCCGCCGCCGCGGGCATCGATGAGACGCCCCCACAGATGGCCGGCGCCCTCATCCAGGCCACTCCACGAGCTGGCATCGACGCGCAACCGCAGGTCCGTCGCTTCGGGCCAGGTCGCCGCGGTCGCCAGACCAGCCTCAAGCACCGCGTTGCCCGGCTCGACCACGATGAGGACACTGCCCCGCTCACGCGCCCGAGCGGTGAGCCGGCGCGCGTCGCCTGCACCCACGCGGGCTGGAGTCGCGACGACCACCACGTCGAGGCCATCGAGCAGGGCGGCGACGACCACCGACCACCGACCGGGTTCTGGAGCATCGACGATGACAATGCGGGCGAGGCTGCAACCCAACGCAGCCGCGGCGGGCGCATGCAGATGGGTCATGCCGACCAGCGCGCACCACGAGCCGCAGGCGGTGGCAGCCGCCACGAGCGCGAGCGCAACAGACGTTGCCCCCGACGCCGGCCCACCAACCGACACCGTCGTCCCCCGCCGAAGCCCAGCCGTGCCGACGAGCCCAACGAGCGCAGGGTCGAGGGCCAGTGTGCGTTGATGTGACGGCGCCCCGACCGAGGTGACCCGAGCCGCCAGCTCTGCCATCGACGCAGGCGCTGGGCGCCGCCGGGGCCCGACGTTGCTCACGTGGCCTCCTCGATGCTCGTCTCCCACATCCGCTCCGCCATGGCCCGCGGGCCCTCCGATCGGCAGGTCCGTCGCCTCGTCCTCGGACGCGACCTCGTCCGGGTCGAACGATCGGAGGTAGGCCAGGGCCACCCGGCCATGCTATCGAACATGTGTTCGACATGCCAGGGCTTCGGCGTCGTTGGCCGGCTAGACGCCGTGCGCCCGCACTGATCCGGCCTCGGGAGGGCTCGGCGCCGCCACGAGTCGCTGCACCTCGCGCACGAACTTGTCGAAGCTCTTGCTGCGTTGCCGGCACAGGTCGATGTCGAGCGCCTTGGCGAAGCGGAGGGCGTGCTCGGTCGAGTAGGTCTCAACTCTTCTGCTCCCATGGACGTTGCGGGCGAGTGCAGCCTCGACGGCCGCATCGCCACCGCGGCCCGGGTCGGGCACAGCGGCAAGGCCCTGGGCGAGACCCGCCTTCCCCGAGAGCGCGTCGAGGCAGACGAGAAACCACGACTCGAGCTTGACTTCGGCGATCGCGACGCCGTGGGTGCGGTTCCCCAACACAGTCGCAGCGATGGAACGGACGTGCGCGGCGAGCTGCACCGCGCAGTTCTGGTCGGCGTCTGCGGTGATCAGGATCGGGATGTTGAAGTCGGAGGCCTCACTCGCGGTCTCCAGCAGTCGAACAAGGTCGGCCGACCGCTCCGGGCGGAGGCTGGAGCGCTCAAGCTTGCGGCCCGTGACTGAGACATGCCGATCAGCGGACGAAGCGATCTTCCCGATGAACGTCTTCATCGCGTTGTCGTCAGCCTCCCCCTCGCGGAGGAGCAGCAGTTCTCGGCTCACGCTGGTTGATCGAGGTAGCCATCCCGGAGCAACTCGCCCACGGTCGCGTGGTGCTCCTCCACCACGGCGGCAAGCTGCGTCGACATCGGTACGGCCGTGACGCCGGCTTCATCCCGGCCGACGACGACGATCGTCGCGTCGCGCAGATCGACGTGGCCAAGGAGGTCGGGGCTGTGCGTCGCGAGCATCACCTGACGCGACGCGGAAGCCTGTCGAGCGAGATCCACAAAGCCATCCATCGCGCCCGGGTGGAGGTGCCCCTCGGGCTCGTCGAGCATGGTGAGGAGCGGCAACCGGCCGTCAGCCGGAGGCTGCAACAGCATCGTCGCCGACGCGATTGCCAGCAGGGTGCCATCTGACAGCTCGTGCATCGGATGCGCCACCCCCTCGATGTCCGCGACCAGCGTCTCCAGCGCGCCCTGCTCAGCCCGCGTGAGCGCGGCGACGCCGACCATCGCGGCGAGCGCAGCCCTCGCGGCCTCGCGATCGGGACCGGCAGTTGCCGCGAGCGCTTCCCAGACGGAGGTCACGTTCCGGCCGTCGTCCTGCATCGCCCGGTCATCCGGCGGAGCCATCATCCTCAGCGCAGTGGGTGCGAACGCCGACCGTGTGACGGTGCGCAGAGCGTCCGAAAGCGCGATCAGCAGCGGATCACCCGTCGAAGCCAGCGCGGAGTAGCGCAGGTCGCCGGCCATATGGACCATCTCGTCGGTGGCGGCATCACGGACGGCTTCGCGCATCAGGACGCGACCCCGCTGAAACTCGTCGATGACGACGTCGTATCGCAAGTGCCGCTCGACGCCGACGCCGACGCCGACGATCGACACCTCAACCCCGAGATGAACCTCTGGAGACTCACTCGATCCCGTGCGCCGAGCGATCGAGCGGAAGCCACCCCGTTCCGCCACCGCATCATGCACACCGTGCTGCAGGTCGCGTAGGAGGACTGCGACATCTAGCACGCTGCTCTTCCCGACGCCGTTACGACCAACCAGGATCGTGAGATCTGCGATCTCCAGGTCGAGGTGGCTCAGCCCCTTGAAGTCCCGAGCGCGAAGGCGGTGCAGCCGGACATCCATCTCGTCAGCCTACGACGCAGGCCAGGTCTCAGACCGAACAGATCAGCCTTCGTAGGCGTCGAGGGAGTGGCCGCCGGCCATGGCCAGCTCGGTCTCCCGGTGTCCGCCGATCCACTCGATGCGGAGGTCGCCGAACGTTGCCGGCTGGTGGAGATCGACGAGGCCCTGCTTATAGAGCTCAAGGATGGCGAGGAAGTGCACGACCACCTCGATGCGCTCGGCGAGGGGGGCGGTGAGGCGACGAAACGAGGTGGAACCGACCCGTGGCAGGTGACGACACAGCTCTTCGACCGTCTCGGCCAGCGAGATGCGGATGGCGGTGAGGTGACTCAGGTCGACGACGGGACGCGGCTTGGGGGCCATGACCCGCACGAAGGCGTCGCGGAGGCGCTTGGGGTTGGTGCCGGCGAGGGGGTCGGGGACAAGCTCTGCGAAGCGCTCGTCGGGGCCGACGCGGCGGGCGGCGCTGCGCTCTGCCCGCTCGGCGAGCATGCCAATGACGAGGGCGACATCCTTGAACGTCTTGCACTCCAGCAGGCGAGACAGCAAAAGGTCACGCTCTTCCCAGAGGGCGACCTCCTCGTCGATGTCGATGCCCTCGGGTGCGGGCAGCAGCCGCTTGGCCTTCAGCTGCACGAGGATGGCGGCGATCAGGAGGAACTCGGAGCTGACCTCGAGGTCCATCCGCCCCATCTTCTCGAGCTCGCTCACGAAGCCGGCGACGATGGAGGTGAGCGACACCTCGTGGATGTCGAGCTGGCTGTTGGTGATGAGGTGCAGCAGCAGGTCGAAGGGTCCCTCGAACACGGGGGTGCTCACCGCAACGGCCATAGGGGGCACGATACACACGAATCACATCCGTGTCACTAGCGAGGGTGTCGAGCGAACGGGCAACGAACCCATGCCGGAACCGGCCCGCTGCGAGACCGTGCTGGCGTTCCTTCAGTAGGAGCGCTCAACCCGCGCCGGAGTCTTCCCGATGCCAATCGCGCAGAGCGACCCGAGCGGCTCGGTCTTCACAGCATCGACTCGAGGTCGGCGAGGCCTTGCCGGATGTCGTCCTCCAGAGCTACCAACTCCTTGATGATGTCCTTGGGGTCGCGGTGCTCGACCTCCACGTGGACGATCTCCTTGTAGCGATTGATGCTGAGGTCGTAGCCCTGGGCGACGATTTCGGCCTTCGGGACGCAGAAGCTCTGGTCGGTGCGGGCCCGGTCGCGCTCGGTGCCGCCGCGCTCGAACCACCGCGCCGGGCGTCGGGCAGGTTGTTCTCGGCGTGTTCGTCTGGGGTCAGCGCCTCGGCCACGACGGCTCCGAGCCTGTCGGGCGGCAGCAGTTCGGTGCGCTTGTCGTCGAGGCTGCGGCCGTCGGCGACGAGGTCGTAGAACCACACGTGGTCGGTGCGGCCAGAGCCCGTCTTGGTGAACAGCAGGATGGCCGTCGACACGCCGGCGTAGGGCTTGAAGGCGCCGCCGGGCAGCGACCGTCGAAGCGGCGGTCCTCGACCAGCATCCGCCGCAGTTCCTTGTGCGCCTTGGTCGAGCCGAACAGCACGCCGTCGGGCACGACCACCGCCGCTCGCCCACCGGGCTGCACCAGCCGGAGGAACAGCGCCAGGAACAGCGCCAGGAACAGCAGCTCGGTCTTCTTGGTGGTGACGATCTGCTTGAGGTCCTTCGCCACCGATGCTTCGTCGAGCGAGCGGGCGAACGGCGGCTCGGACGCGCCGCGTCACAGGACGACGCGTGGAGTTGCAGGCGATGGACACCGAACGTCCATGCGAACCACCGTTCGCAGGACCCGTGCTGCTGGCAGCCGCACATCACCAGCAACGCGCCTCGTCGTCGACCCGAGCGCCTGGCATCCTTCGCTCGCGAGGTGGCCGGAGGAATCCGTCCCCGACCGATCACCGGGGCCACAAGCCTCCGGAGCGTCGACACGCGGGAACGAGCGCGGGCCACGGCGTTCCTGGGCCCTGGCCCGGACCACGTGCTCGTGGCCGGGGCGCTCTCGGAGTACAGACATTCGGCCTCGGCCGGCGGTGAACGGCACCCAACGACCGGTGGTTGCTCACCAGTTGGCGGCATGCCACCTGCGGCCCTCGGATGTGGTGATGCTGCGGCCCCGAGCGCTCGTCCGCCCGAAGTCGGCCTGGACATCCGATGATCGTCGGGTCGGTGAGCCGACCAAAGAAATCAAGATTGCCGCTTGACACCTCCATCTCATCTGACATAGAGTCGAACACATGTTCCCCCTGAGTGCCACCGATGTGGCATCCGCCATGCGCACACTCGTGGGTGCATTGGATGCGTCATTGCTCATCCCACGACAGGCAGCAGAGTTGGCTGAGGTGTTCGGATCGATTGCTCGTATGAGTACTTCAGCAGTCACCCTGTTGGCCGACACCGCCGGCGGTT